>CAMATR010000067.1 GCA_945861175.1 Chitinophaga pinensis
TGATCTTTAAGCTCTTCTATGGTAGAAAAACTTCCAAAGTTTGAGGTTAGAGTGCTTATTCCAAATGTATTGTATGGCTTTAGATCGACTTTTTGTGCTGTCATAATAACAAAAGTAAAAATATTTCCTTCGTTTATTAAATGATCAATGATTGAAATGTTAGAATCAAAGTAGAACTTTTCGCTATTTTTGTGTTATGTCATTACGTAAAATACCATTAGAACAAGTAAATTCATTTAATAGAAATACTCTAATGGGGCAGCTTGGTATTGAATGCGTTGAAATTGGGGATGATTTTGTCGTAGCTACAATGCCTGTTGATGAGAGGACTCATCAGCCCATGGGACTGTTGCATGGAGGCGCAAGTGCTGCTTTAATTGAGAGTATTGGTTCTATGGGTTCAACACTTTTACTGGACTTAACGAAAGAATTCCCAGTAGGATTAGAGGTAAATGCAAATCATGTCGGTTCTGTTAAAATTGGATCGGTTAAGGCGATTGGTAAAATTGTTCATGCTGGAAGAAAAACCCATTTATGGCAAGTTGATATTTTTGATCAAGCCACTAATAAACTTGTTTGCACAGGTAGATTGACAGTTATGATTCTTCAGCGATAATTTGAGTTCCTTCTTAAAATATCGGTTTCCTGGTCAAGCGATAGTCGAAAAAGTAGGTTCGTTTATTCCTGTTGAGGATTTAAAAATGGCGAACGGATTCATTATTAGTGATTTTTTAAAAGAAAATATTTATCAATTTTCTGAAAGAGAAACTCCATTTTCATTCGAAAAAAAACAATTAAAGCCCACTTCCATATCGAAGGATGAATACCTAAGAGTGGGTAGCGAAGTTTTACAATTATTAAAGAAGAAAGAAGTTGAAAAAGTTGTTTTTTCGAGGGTGAAATTTATTGAGCAACCTTTTTTTGATTTATGTAAAGCATTTGAAATGCTCGAGAAAAACTATCCAACAGCATTTGTCTATTGTTTTCAAGACACTGCGCTTGGCACTTGGTTAGGTGCTTCTCCAGAAAAGCTTTTGTCAGTTGAAAATGAAAAGGCACAAACAGTTTCGTTGGCAGGAACTCGTGAAAAAGCAAGTAAAAAGCCCTGGACTAAAAAAGAGTGTAGAGAACAAATGATAGTGACAGAATTTATCTCAAAGCAGTTATTTTCAATGGGATTAAGCTGTATATATACAGATTTTCCGGAAGAGGAATTTGCCGGTCCTTTGAGGCATTTAAAGACGGAAATTTCTTTTGATTTACAACATAGAAATGTTTCTGATGTTTTAGGTGTGCTTCATCCGACTCCAGCGGTTTGTGGTGTGCCAAAAAATAAGGCAATCGAGATTATTAAAACAACTGAAGCTCATGACCGAGAATTGTACTCCGGTTTAATTGGTGTTTTAGATGAAAAGAAGACCTGTTTGTATGTGAATTTACGCTGTAGTAAATGGTTTGGCAATGAAGGATTTCTGTTTTTGGGTGGAGGCTATACAGATGAGTCGGTTCCCGAGAAGGAGTGGGAGGAAACAGAAAACAAAAGTAAAACGTTGCTCAATGTTCTTCAAACAATTAGTTTTGGTCAATGATTTCAACGGATAAAAACGCGGTAAGTCTTTTTGTTGAGCAATGTGTGGCTCATGGAATGTTGAATGTCGTTTGTTCTCCGGGTTCAAGGAATGCCCCTCTAGTCATAGCATTTGATGAACATCCTAGTATTATTTGTAAGGTAATTCATGATGAACGAAGCGCTGCTTTTTTCGCATTGGGAATGGCCCAACAATTGTGTCAACCTGTTGGTATTGTATGCACCTCTGGATCCGCGGCATTAAATTATTATCCTGCAGTTTCCGAAGCGTTTTACCAGTGTATCCCACTTGTAGTAATTTCAGCCGATCGACCTAATGAGTGGGTAGATCAGGGGGATGGTCAAACAATTAGGCAGAAAAATATTTTTGAGTCACATGTACGTTATTCTCTAAATATTTCAGAAAAATTTTCAACCTCGACAGAGCAATGGTATTTAGAGAGAGAAACTGCAATTGCGTTCAATGAGGGTAATGGTGCTTGGAAGGGCCCGATACACTTTAATATTTCTTTAAATGAACCACTTTACAACAAAGTAGAATATACTCCTGGTTCAGCTAGGTTAATTAATTCTGTTAAAAGTGACTTTAAGTTGCTATCAGAGGATGCCGAATGGATTAAAAAAAGTATGTTATACGACAGGAAACTGCTGATTGTTGGGCAAATGGACTTTGATTCTTCTTTTCTTAATGAACTAATCTTATTTGCAAATGACAGCTCTGTGGCTGTTTTGGTGGAAAATACGTCAAATGCTTTGGATAAATGTTTTGTTCATTGTATCGATCGCGCTTTAAACAGGATTAATGAAGATGAATTAGATTTATATGCTCCTGAATTATTAATTACCGTTGGAGGAGCTGTTGTTTCAAAAAGAATAAAATCTTTTATTAGAAAAAACCCTCCAAAGCAGCATTGGCGCGTAGGGAATTCGTTTCCATATATGGATACTTATCAATCGCTTACGCATACTTTTTCTACTGATGCATACTCATTTTTAAAAAATATTAATCAGTTAGATTATCCAAGATCAAGGTCAAATTATGGCGCTAAATGGCGGCAAATAGATCTTTTATCAAAATATAAGTTGGAGACATTTTTTAATGGGGCTGAATATTCTGATATTGCTGTTTTTTATTTGCTGTTGGATTACTTGCCTGATCCTGCGCAGTTGCACATGGGGAATAGTTCCGTGGTTCGTTATTGTCAGTTATTTGATCCTGTTAAAGGTGTGCGCTATTGGTCCAATAGAGGCACAAGTGGTATTGATGGTAGCACAAGTACAGCTGTTGGGGCTGCAAATTCCTCGAACAATAATTTACATGTTTTAATTACTGGGGATGTGTCATTTTTTTATGATAGTAATGGATTATGGAATAATTACTTGTCCCCAAACTTGCGGATTATTTTAATTAATAATGGCGGCGGTGGTATATTTCGTATTATTTCAGGTCCGGATAAATCTGAGCAATTAGAAACTTACTTCGAAGCAAAACACAACCATAGTGCAGAAGGGATTGCTGCTACTTTCGGGTTGGATTACTTGCGCGCTGAATCATTAGCTGAGATTGAGGATCAAATGCTTTGGTTTTATGAGAAAAATGAAAAAGGGAATGCTAAATTGCTTGAGATTTTCACGCCCGCAGAAATTAATAGCAAAGTTTTAGAAGAATTCTTTCAGTTTCTAAAAATATAAAGCTCGGAAATTCCTTATTTTTGCACCAAAATTTGATTGTGGAATTTTTTGAAGCAATATTAACCGTTCATGGCGTCACCTATTTTCTAATACTATCCTTATTGGAGATTGTATTGGGCATAGACAATATCATTTTTATTTCAATTATTACTGATAAGTTGTCCTTGAAAGAACAACGTAAAGCGCGTAATTTTGGGTTATCAATGGCTCTCATAATCAGACTCATACTGCTAGCTGGGGTGGCTTGGATAATGCAATTTACAGATCCTCTTTTTCCAAATATCCAAATTGAACTTTTAAAAAAGTTTAATATTCAAAGTCTTGTTCTCTTACTTGGAGGTTTGTTCCTCATATATAAAAGTACAGTGGAAATGCATAGTTCTATCTCTGGAGATCACATTGGAGGGGCAAAAGAAAAAGGGAGTTTAAGAGGTGTGATAATGCAAATAGTTATAGTAGATGTTGTATTTAGTTTTGATTCAATCATTACAGCTATTGGTATGACAAATGATCTTCAAAATGAGACTGGTCATAATCCAATGATTATCATTTATAGTTCTGTTATTGTGTCCATGATTGTTATGATGCTTTTTGCTAAACCTATTTCAGATTTCATCAATAATCGACCTACCATTAAAATGATTGCTATGGGATTTTTGGTAACAATAGGTGTTATTTTGGTCGCAGAAGCTTTTGATCAGCATATTCCAAAGGGTTATATTTATTTTGCAATGGTTTATTCTTTAATAGTTGAATTCTTGAATATCCGCATGCGCAAAAACAAAAGGAATAAATCATGACCGCATCAGAGGCGAAGTTGTTTTTACAGCATAAAGATGCAGACAATTTAGAGGATGCTTACGACCATACTTTGTTTGAATACAAGCAGTTTTTCCTAACAAAACCGCTAGTACCAAAAATTTTTTTTGCAAAAATTGAAAAATTACAAAAAGCAATAGCAGCGGCGGAAGTTCTTGAAATAAACAAAGGTAATTCTTCTCATTTATTTGAATGGAATATTACTCAAACTGAGATATTTCGGGAATGGGTATCTCATTTTGAAACACGAAAGAATCAATGGAAAAAGGAATTGTCTGCGTGTAAAAATTTAATAGCTGTTTCTGAAAGCGTGAAGCAATTCCTAGCTCATTTTGAAACCTTTACATCAAAATGGCCTGATTTCCCTTTTATTGAAGCCGACATTAAGATATCAGCGGAACCAGATCCAATGTGGTTATTGGAAGAGATTCAACGCTTGAATGCAATAGGAATTGTTACTTTTACAGACTTGTTGAATGATGGGTCAACTTTAACGGTCGAATTAAAAAAAGAGTCGATAAGGTTGAATCGTTTGAGTCAAATGTTTTGAAATGGATCCTGTTTTAGAAAAATTGAAAATTCAACTTGAGTTGCAAGAGTGGCCAAATGTTTATATGTTTAAATTTATAGTGCCAAATGACTCTGAACAAGTGGCTCAAGTTACCTCATTGTTTAATGAAAGTACAGATTTAGTAATGCATCCATCAAGAACAGGCAAATACATAAGCGTGAGCGCCAAAGAATTAATGTTGGATGTTGATTCAATTCTCGATAAATACGTTAAAGCCGCCCAAATAAAAGGTCTTATTTCATTCTGATATGTTGTTACTCGGTATTTCTACCCCAAAAATATTAATTGGAATTCTTTGTGTTTCCCTTGCCATTCTGGCTGTTATAATAGCCTACAGAAAGTTGTTAAGTTATCTTGGAAGAGGAGGAGTTGTCCAGAAAGATTATTGCGTTCTCTATAGCATAGAGAATAATCCAGCAAGTGGTGAGGTGGAAATCTATTTTACTACCGAATTTGAGAAGAAAGTAACGATTGAGCTTTTAAATGAAGATTTGAGTTTAAATAGAATTTTAAAAGAATTAATTGCTAATCATGGTGGACATATTGTTCGTTTTCAGTCAGAAGAAATTGTAAATGGTAATTATTTTTATTGTCTGAAATCAGATAATCAGAAAACAATGAAACGTTTAACAATTCAAAACTGAGTTTATGACATATTGTCATTTAAAAAACATTGGCAAAGAAGTTGTCTAAGGATAAATTGAATTAATTTTGTGTCGCCTTTGGCGTATATATTTAAATAAAGAAAATTATGGCTATTGAAATTACAGATCAAAACTTCGAAGAAGTTGTATTGAAATCAGATAAACCGGTAGTAGTTGATTTTTGGGCAGAATGGTGTGGTCCGTGCCGCATGATTGGTCCAGTAATTGAAGAAATGCACAACGAATATGAAGGTAAAGCACTTATTGGTAAGGTGAATGTTGATAATAATCCTGGTGTTTCTGCTCAATTTGGAGTTCGTAACATTCCTACTATTCTATTCATTAAGAATGGTGAAGTTGCAGACAAATCTGTCGGAGCTGTTCCCAAAGCACAATTGACGGCTAAGTTAGACGCTATTCTTTAAGAATATTAGATTATTAAAATGGGCCGCTCTTAAATTTAGGGGGGCCCATTTTTTATATAAGGTGTAAATTAAATAGGAAATCCATGGAATCATTCCTAAAGAGGCTAAAGTATTATGGAATCGGATTCGGTTTTGGATTGCTTTTTGTCTTTTTCTTTTTTCAAAATAGAGGCTGTTCTTGGTTGCCATCTAATCGAGTTAAAAATACTATTTTGGAGCGCTTAATTGTGATTCCCGAGAATCAGTTGAAGGAATTAAAAGCGAGTGGCTACAGCGAAAAAGATGTTATTGAATTATTAAATGATGGAGACATTAATTTTTCAGAAAGTAGCAAACAATCCAATCCGAAGGTTTACTTAATTGAGAAGGAAATGAAGAATGACAAGCAATTGGATTTATTCTTCACTTTGCCTAGTGAGAGCTATTTGGCAGAAGTCCATTATATCGAAAAGAAGGCATCAGCCGTAAAGAATTCAACATCTGGTAAGGGTGTAATTGCATATTTCCCCAAAGATGATGACTTTTTATTTTTAGATTCAACAGAATTATTGACTTGCCAGAAATCTGCAATGAAAATTGCAAACTCAAAAGAAATCTTGAAGTATATTAAAAAGACGGGGATGGTTGATTTCTCCAAAACAAATTATTCTTTGCGTCCTAAAGCGGAACATTTTATTGAATTTAATGATCAAAAAGGTCGATTAATTGGCTTCAAGTCAGTTTGGTATAAGAATAAAATCAATATCATTTCGTTTGAATTACCCTTTAAATCGGAATGTCCTTGACTATTCAACCAACAATGTTGATAAATGACGCGTCATTCTCGGATTAAAAGAGGATGTTTTTTTAATTTTGAACTATGGAATTTTCGGCTGAACAGATTGCAGGTATTCTTAATGGTGAAATAGCGGGAAATCCTGATGTTAAGGTGTCCGCTTTAGCAAAGATTGAAGAGGGTCAGCCTGGGTCACTTTCATTTCTTTCTAATCCAAAGTATGAAGAGCATATCTATTTAACCGAGTCAAGTATCTGTATCGTAAATAAAACCTTTATTCCTTCAAAAGAATTACCAAGCTCATTGACTCTTGTCAAAGTGGATGACGCATACTCTTGTTTTGCAAAATTGCTTGAAGTTTATTCTCAAATTAACAAGAAACAACCAAAAATTGAGGAGCCTTCTTTTGTTTCCGATTCTGCTGTCATAGGCGAAGGCTTATATCTCGGAGCTTTTGCATATATAGGCGATAATGCAAAAATAGGCAATAATGTTAGTATTTATCCAAATGTTTACATTGCTGAAAACGTGGAAATTGGTCAAGGTTCTATTCTTCATCCAGGCGCAAGTGTTTATCCAAATTGCAAGATTGGGAAGAATTGTATCATTCATGCAGGAGTCATTATAGGTGCTGACGGTTTTGGTTTTGCCCCAGATGAGAATGGCATATTTTCTAAAGTTCCTCAAATTGGCAATGTTATCGTTGAAGATGATGTCGAAATAGGCTCGAATTCCACAATTGATCGTGCTACGATGGGTTCAACTATTATACGCAAGGGAGTCAAGATTGATAATCTTTGTCAGATAGCACACAATGTAGAAATTGGAAATCATTCAGCTTTGGCTGCTCAAGTTGGAATTGCTGGTTCGGCAAAATTAGGTAAGCATGTAATGGTAGGTGGGCAAGCTGGAATAAGCGGTCATTTGCATATTGCAGACGGAACGAAGATAGTTGCTCAATCAGGTATTCCATCAAGTGTTAAAAAAGCAGATACCCTAATGGGTTCTCCTGCAATCCCTCTGGAGGACTTCAAAAAATCATACTTCGGTTTCCGGAAATTGCCATTCATCTTGAATAAAATCCAAGAGCTGGATAAGAAAATTAAAGAACTAACCAAAAAAGAATAAACTGCATGGCTG
>CAMATR010000068.1 GCA_945861175.1 Chitinophaga pinensis
GAAAGACAATGAATTAGTTTCTACACCAAAAGGAAAGGGTAGAGGGTTTAGATATGGTCTTGATAATGAAGAATATTATTTCAAGTCCTCCGAAGAAATGAAAGAACTTTTTTTGGATGTTCCTGAAGCCATAGAGAGTATTGGTGAAATTATTTCAAAATGTGAACATTACGGATTAGCTCGTGAAGTGCTATTGCCTGCATTTGATATTCCTGAAGAATTTCATGATCCACTAGATAAAGATGATGATGGAAAACGAGGTGAAAATAATTATTTAAAACACCTTACTTATGTTGGAGCTAAAAATCGCTACAAAGAGATTACTGATGAGATTCAAGAAAGATTAGATTTTGAATTGGCAACAATTCAAAATACAGGCTATCCTGGCTACTTCCTCATTGTTCAAGATTTTTGTCAAGCAGCTCGCGATATGGGTGTTGCTGTTGGTCCAGGTCGAGGATCCGCTGCCGGATCGGCAGTAGCATATTGTATTGGAATAACGAATGTGGATCCAATTGAATATGACCTTCTATTTGAGCGCTTTTTGAATCCGGATAGGGTTTCAATGCCTGATATAGATATCGACTTTGATGATGAAGGAAGGGGCCGAGTTATTGAATGGGTTATCAATAAGTATGGTTCCAATCAAGTTGCCCAAATTATAACTTATGGCACTATGGCTGCTAAATCATCTATTCGTGATACCGCGCGTGTTTTAGACTTGCCATTGCCTGATGCTGATCGAATCGCAAAGTTGATTCCAGATATTTCATTAAGGAAACTCTTCAAAATGACTGATCTTGAGCTATCAGATAAGTTGAAAAATAACCAAGATGTTATTGCTCGAGCAAAACAATTGAAGGCTATTGCTGAGGGTAATAATTTGGAAGCTAAAGTTGTCAAACAGGCGCTTCAATTGGAAGGATCGGTTCGAAATACAGGGATTCATGCCTGTGGTGTAATTATTACCCCAGACGATATTACCAATTTTGTCCCAGTTGCAACTGCGAAAGATTCTGACATGTATTGCACGCAATACGATAACTCTGTTGCTGAATCAGCGGGGTTACTGAAAATGGATTTTTTGGGTTTAAAGACCTTAACGCTCATTAAAGATGCGGTTAAAAACATTAAGGAATCGAATGGTCTTCAATTGGATCCAGATAATTTTCCAATAGATGATTTAAAGACATACGAGTTGTTTCAAAGAGGCGAAACCGTGGGTATTTTTCAATATGAATCACCGGGGATGCAAAAATATATGCGAGAGTTAAAACCCACTGTTTTTGGGGATTTAATTGCTATGAATGCATTATATCGTCCAGGACCACTTGAATATATCCCATCCTTTATTAAACGAAAATTAGGGGATGAGAAAATACTATATGACTTGGAGGATTGCGAAGAATTCTTGAAAGAAACATATGGCATTACTGTTTATCAGGAGCAGGTAATGCTTCTTTCTCAGAAATTAGCTGGGTTCACAAAGGGTGAAGCTGATACTTTGAGAAAAGCCATGGGTAAAAAACAAAAAGAAGTGCTCGACAAAATGAAGCCTTTGTTTGTTTCAGGAGGCGCAGAAAAAGGTCATGATGCTGAAAAATTAGAGAAAATTTGGAAAGATTGGGAAGCATTTGCATCTTATGCCTTTAATAAATCGCATTCTACTTGTTATGCTTGGATTGCTTACCAAACAGCCTATCTTAAAGCAAATTATCCAGCTGAATATATGGCATCAGTGCTTTCAAACAATATGAATGATATTAAACAGGTTTCATTTTTTATGGAAGAATGCAAGCGTATGGGGCTTCCTGTAATTGGTCCAGATGTGAATGAATCGAACTATCATTTCACTGTAAATAAGCAGGGAGCAGTGCGTTTTGGCCTTGGTGCAATCAAAGGCCTTGGCAGCGGTCCCGTTGAAGCAATTATTAATGAAAGGAAAGAAAGGGGATTCTATGAGTCTATATTTGATTTAGCCAAAAGAATAAATTTGCGTTTGTGTAATAAGAAAGCATTTGAGAGTCTCGCCTATGCAGGTGGATTTGATTCATTTAAAGGGGTTCATCGAGCGCAATATTTTAAGGAAGATAATAGTGGAAAAATTTTCCTTGAAAATGTCACTAAATATGGCTCATCTTTTCAGGAAAGTGAATCTTCTGCACAAACGACTATGTTCGATTTACCAGGAGAGTCTTTTAAAGAACCAGAACTAGAAATCCCTAAAGCCGAGGAGTGGGGGAGTATTTATAAACTCAATAAAGAAAAAGAGGTGGTTGGTATTTTTATTTCTGGTCACCCATTGGATGATTTTAGAGTAGAAATAGAATCTTTCTGCAATGGAAATGTTGGCATGTTGAACGAGATGGAACAGCACCGCGGAAAAGATTTAATGATTGCATCAACTATTACTGAGTTCGAACACCGTATTACAAAGAATGGGGATCCTTTCGGTACTATCCAAATTGAAGACTATACTGATTCTTTTAAAATGTATCTATGGAGGGAAAACTATCTAAAATATAAACATTTCATGCAGCCAGGAACATTTATTGCAATGAAAGGGCGAATTGAGATTCCACCGAGGAGAAGCGAATTTGAATTTGTATTGCATTCGGTTGAGTTATTGCAGAATTTAAGGGAGACAAAAGCAAAAAATATTCTTTTGAAAATGTCAAGCAAGTCATTGGATCACGCCATGATTATGGATTTGAATAAGTTATTTATTGAGAATTCTGGTAAATGCGAATTACATTTTATCGTATATGATCCCTTGGATGGAATTGAAGTAAGAATGCCCTCAAAGACGGTTCGAGTTGATCCAAATAATCATCTCTTTAAGGAGTTGAAAAGGATGAATGTAGAATTTAAAATTAGTTAATCTAGGAGTGAGCGAAGAATAGTTAATTCGTTTACCTTTTCAAGGTTGCCAACTTGTTGAAATGAAGCGATTAAATTTGTGAGCATTCTCCTTAAAATTGCACTATTTGAGCATGGTTCAAAATACTCGCGATTATGCGGCAATTGAAGACCATCAAGAAACTCTTTAATTGAATTAGCATCTAAAATACTTCCTTTCGAAAAAGGGTTTACATAAAAAAGAACACCGTATTCATTCGTTTCAGGCAGAAATAAGGATGAATAATTTTCGTCTAGGTATGCGAGTATGAAATGATTGGGAAGATTTACACCGAAAACGGGAATATCTAAAGATTGAGCAACAATGCTATAAATCAAAGATAAACTTAAAGGATTTCCCTTTCTTGACTCCATTACTGTATTAATGAAGGAGTTCATTGGAGAATGAAAGTTTTTTGCATCTCCATGAAAATTATGTGTTCCAAAAAATATTTTATTGAATATTTTTATTTTTTCAAACGCAGTTTGCTTGTTGTTTAATTCGAGCCAAACATCTTTCCGAATTTGCTGTATTGCCTCATGTATTAGAACTTCTTGCAAACCCGGATATTGGTAACGAGCAATGATAATAGCACCTCTAATAAGATCTTTATCAGCAGATTTGTACCATTGCTCCAATTGTAATTTTACCTCATCAAATTGAATTTCATGAATAATTCCTTCGATACGGTTTTGAAATATCAATCCAAAATGCTCCTCGGTTTCCCAAGAATTCTCTAAGAAAGGAATTGCTTCGGCGCCATATGCCAAGAGTTTATCCCGCACATGTTCAAAAATAGCATCATCTGGATCGTCTATTAATTTGATTAAAGCTAATATGGAATTTTCATCTTTCATTCTAAACAAATTTAGAGTAGTTCTATCACGAATTTTATAGGTGTCATTCATGTTATTAAGGCGCAAATGTTAATTAGGGAAATTTTAGACTAAATTGTTGAAACTATTTTGTGCTAATCACGTTATACCGATAACGGATCAATTTTTTAACATCTACAGGTTAAAGAAAAAGGAAGAGGCTTTGAAAGAAGCCTCTTTTTTTTAAGTTAATGTAATCTATTCTGGTATAAAATTTATACGTTAGATAAAAACTATTAAAATGAAAAATCTCCTTTACACTTTTACCGCTACGCTCTTAATTTCTTGCTCTTCAAGCCGAAAAATCAATGAAGAAATAAGCAGTCCAAAGAAAAGGTGTAGTGGGGTTGTGCATCTTGAAAGTAACTGTGGAGTTATTATTTCTGCCCAGGTTGATGGTTTAGAATTGAAATTATATCCCGTAAATCTTAGTGATGATTTCAAAAAAGAGGGAATAAAAATTTCATTTGAATTTTCGCCAAGTAGAGCTATGCAACCTGAAAAATGTTTAGTTGATCGAGTTGTATCTATGGAAACTGTTCAGAAAATTAAGTGATATTTTAAAATTGGACAGATTATTTCAATTTAGTCTTTTTAACAAATTTTAATTGAGTAATTGAACGAGCTTTTTGAACGAGCTTTTATTTTGTCGGCTATTAATGGCATTTTTTATCTTCTTTTTTTCTTGTTTGGTCAAGTGCCATGAAAGTGATATTTTATCTTTTTGATTTTCTCTTAAGTTAAATGTCACCAAATGAATTGGAATTGAAAATTGAGACAGTGCTATTTTTATTATTTGCTCTTGATCGAAATCTTGAGTTCGAGGAAAATTATTGTACATGTTTCCAAATGGCAGGCTAAGTTTATCTGTTAATGATATGCGATCATAAGATTCATTTTTCAAGATTTTTTTTGTGTCACGAATAGATAAAAGGATGACGCCTGATGTATTTTTTTTGATCCATTCCTCATTAGCAAAAAGATAATTTAATGCAGCCCTTGTGCCATAATTATCACGAATTCCGGCGTCCATTAATTGCATTTGAGGGCTTGTTGGTAAGGTTACCATGGGCATTATAAAAGGAAAGGTTGCTGAAGACCTCAATGCACTCGAAAACCTTAGCTTTTCAGGATGGTTTTCCTTAAAAAATGTTTGATAATCAATATTTTCAAATGAGGTATTTATTTCTGCGTTTTTCGGCTGTGTTTCAAGCATGAACTGCATGGATTGTGAACTTATATATAATCTTCTCCCATCATTAACAATAGTAGGTGTTAATAACATTAAAGGAATAGTAGCACTTTTTTCATAAGATTCATAATAACCTAGGGAGTGTTCCATAATTCGATTCGTGTTTTCATGCAATTGTTCCTCGAAAGCATACCCTCGGTCTACTGGATAGGATTCTTGATTATACTTGAAATGCTGAAAGCGATAGAAAAGATCTTTTGTTGAGATTGAGAAGGATAACTTATTTAATAAATCTTTCGATAATAGGGAGTTGTAATAGGGTGATTCTATATCTTTTATTTCACCCTTTTGTTTCCTCAGTAACAATTCTCTGTAAAATGCTGCACCTATAATTCCTCCGGAAGCTCCTGTAATTAAGTTAATGTGATTAGAAAGTTTTCCATTCAAAATCTTATCACAATTTTGTAAGACGGTAAATGTCCACAAAGCATTTCGTGAACCTCCTCCAGATGTCGTAAGAATAATTAGTTTTGGTTTCTCTTCACCTGTTTTATATTTCCAGTTTTGAAGAATTATATTGATGTTTTTTCGCGACTCTTGTTGACTTTTATCATCTAAGTAATGTCTTTGAATATCTCGGATACTGTATTTTCTGATATTTTCATTTTTATAATGGAGACCATAAGCATAGTTTGTATAATTGAAGAAAGGCGTATTTAAACTTAAATAATTCATCAAAACAATACTTCCGAAAATAATAGGATAGGTCCACCTATGAAACCAAGACATTAATGCACTAAATATCATATGAAGAATTGTTAAAAGTAGCACAACACTCATTGCTGCAGGAAATTCGAATGCAGAATAATCGATGAATTGCCCAGATATAATAAATGCTATAATTGTAATGATTTCAAAAATGGAGGCGTTAATTCTATTTTGAGCGAAAACATTCTCTATGATTGCCTGATCGAGATGTTTAGTTGTTCGACTTTGATATATTTTAAAGTTACGACCTATATAATAATAGGTTGTTTCATTTTCTATTCTAAAATAGTTGTACCAACGTTCGCTTGATTTAGACTGAGTAACTGATTTTATTGGGTTGTCTGATATTTCCTCGGACGGAATTTTTTGTCCTTTTTCGGTTGTTGTAGGAAAAAAATAAAAGATGGATAGTAAAATAAACAAGCCGAATCCTATTATAAATCCAATGATGTAAGTTGAAATTGTTCCGGTCGATGCAAATTCCTGAGCGGACTGAAATTCAACCATTTTTTTGAAGTAAAATAGGATAAAAACAATAGGAATAAGTGTATTATTTATACAGAATTTAAAAAATGGTCTTGAAACAGTTGCTAAAAAAGGATATCGAGGACCAAGTTTAATATAGCCATATGTATTGAAGGCCATAGTAAAACCTCCAATGGCAAATCCAAGTAACGAGAAAGACCAAATACTTATTTCCCCAAGGTATTCAGGAGAAAAGAAGAGTATGGGGATTCCAAAGGCTCTTCCAAAGGATTCAGATACAATAAGAAAAAGGAAGGTCCAATATAAAAGTGAGATAAGGTTATATTTCAGATGCCCAAAAAGTATATTAATCGGAAAAAAAGAGCGAATAACTCTAACGATAATTGATATTTTCGAAAGCATCATTCTACAATATAATGAATTAAAATAATTATTACTGCATCTTAACTAAAATTATGGTTCCCAATAAAATCATAGGCTAGTAATGCCAATAATTTTCCACTTATCAATTCTTCAGCATCATTTTTAGGTGCGGCTTCCGGTAAGTGCAAATAGCAAGGATTTAGTTCCATAGCCATTTTGGATATATAATATCTTGCTTGTTCGGGTGAAACACCGCTAGGTGAGCAGGCCGAGCTGGGCGAATAAGCTATAGCATCCATATCTAATTCGAGGCCGATGTGTTTTGTGAATCGAAATTGTCTTATAAATGTCTCAATGTCATCTATAAAATCCCCTTTCCCTGAAATGTAATTATCAAAAAACGTATGCGGACATGAATAGTGATTTAGAAAATCTAAAATAAATTGATTATTGTAAGCCTTATGGAGACCAATTACACCGTATTTTTCAATGAATCCCTCTTTTATAGCGTAGCTAAATGGATTTCCACTGTGCCGTCCTTCGCAAGATCTGCAATCTGCATGTGGGTCCAAGTTGATTACGCTAATCGCATGTTGCTTTATTGAGTGCATGGCTTTCGCAATGGGGTAAGCATTGTTGTGCCCCCCTCCGATTATTATTAGTACTGCATTGGCCGGGCAAAAGTCAATAATCTTTTGATGGACAATCTTGTCGAGGTCTGAAACTGCTAATTTGAGATTTGAAGGAATGGTTGTTTTATCTTTTAAGCTTATTCGTCCAGCAAGAAAAATTTCGTCACCTACCAAGAATTCATTTGATTGCATATTTAAGAATTTTTTCAAAAAGGCTTTGAATGCATTCTCTGATCCAAAACCCCCTCCATTTGCTTGGGGACCAATACTTTCTTCAATACCAAAAAGTATAAATTTTGTTTTATTCGTTCGATTAAATGTTAGTTCCTCACCAATCTTTTTCTCTCCATGGCGTGGTATTATAATATCTTGAATATCAGTTTTAGTGCAGG
>CAMATR010000069.1 GCA_945861175.1 Chitinophaga pinensis
TGCTTCTAATGTTATGGCAGGACACGAAACAACATTGCCTATAACACTGGATCAAATGATCTATCATGCGTCATCGGTGGTGAGGGCAGTAAATCGTGCATTGATTATCGTGGATCTGCCGTTTGGTTCTTATCAAGGAAATTCGAAAGAGGCCTTATCAAGTGCAATTCGAATCATGAAAGAATCTGGAGGTCACGCCGTAAAAATGGAAGGTGGTTTGGAAATAATTGAATCTATAAAAAGGATTTTAACTGCTGGTATTCCTGTAATGGGACATTTAGGACTCACGCCACAATCAATATATAAATTCGGAACATATGTTGTTCGAGCAAAAGAAGAGGAAGAGGCAGATCGCTTATTGGAGGATGCGAAGGCACTAGAGGATGCTGGTTGTTTTGCTATTGTACTTGAAAAGATACCGGCAAAATTGGCGGAAAAAGTTGCATCGAGCTTAACAATTCCAATTATCGGTATTGGCGCTGGCAGTGGGGTAGACGGACAAGTTTTAGTTGTGCACGATATGCTGGGGATTAACAATGAATTTAGCCCAAGGTTTTTAAGGAAATACAACAATCTTTACGATCAAATGATGAATTCTTTTAAGGCTTATATTAAAGATGTTCAATCAGGAGATTTCCCAAATGAGAAGGAGCAGTATTGATATTTAATTGCACATTACAAAATCGAAGATTTGAATACATTGAGCCTTTTATCTCCTTTAGAAATAATTTTTGAAGACAATCACCTTATTGTGATTAATAAAAAAGCTTCTGAAATTGTGCAGGGAGATAAAACAGGTGATGAAACACTTCCAGACAAGATAAAGGCTTATTTAAAAGAAAAATACCAAAAACCAGGTAATGTTTTTTGCGGCGTTGTTCATCGTTTAGATCGTCCGACTTCCGGAGCTGTTATTTTTGCAAGAACAAGCAAAGCATTGGAGCGTTTAAACAAACAATTTCGCGAAAAGGAAACCAATAAAATATATTGGGCCATTGTTGAAAATAAAGGTGAATTAGGAAATGGTAGTTTAGTACATTACCTAAAGAAAAATGAGAAGCAGAATAAATCATACGCTTCTCTAACAGAATTGCCAGGTTCAAAAAAGGCAATTTTACAATACCAAAAAATAGCATCATCAGACAACTATCATTTATTGGAAGTAACTTTAGAAACGGGTAGACATCATCAAATTCGTTGTCAACTTTCAACTATAGGGTTTCCAATTCGTGGAGATGTGAAGTATGGTGCAAAACGTCCAAATAAAGATGCTTCTATTTCCTTGCATGCCAGGTCAATTGAATTTTTTCATCCTACGACCAAGGAGCTTATTAAGCTTAAGGCTCCAGTTCCTAAAGATGAACTTTGGCATTTTTTTTCCAATTTATAATTTACTGTAGATAATTAAGTTTCTAAAAATTCCTTAAATTTGACTTGAAACGAAACTACTTAGTCGATGAACCTTGGATTTGAAAAAATCAAAATTGTTTATTACACGGACCCTTTATGTTCCACTTGTTGGTCGTTTGAGCCATATATCCAAAAGTTTTTAAGCGAATATTCTCTTTTTATTGATTTTGAAATACGCATGGGTGGTTTACTGAAAGACTTTGCTGGGCTGCCTCAACTCGAATCTAAAAGCACTAATTCTGAGCATTTATTGAAGCTCTGGCAGTCAGAATCTAAAAAGTATGGGATACATCTCGAATCAGACATTTGGACAAAAAAACAAATTAAATCTTCATTTCCTGCCAGTGAAGCATTTTGCGCTATTCAAATGCAATCAGCTGACAAAGCTGATGTTTTTTTAAGATTATTAAGGGAGTCACTCTTTCTTTTAGGCAAAGACATTAGTGAAACTGCTGTAATAAACACTTGTGCAATGTTATCAAATATCGATTTCATAAAATTTAAAAGTGATTTAAAAAGTGGCGAGGCATTGAAAATTTTTCAATTTCAAATAGATGAACGTAAGAAAGATAAAGTTCGGTTTTTCCCAAGTTTTGTGATTGAAAATTCTTTGGGTGAACGAAGAAAAATAGTGGAAAATCCGAATTTTAATACTTTTCATGATGTTATAAATCAACTTGAAATCTATTTTAATGAATTAACTGAGGGTAGAATATTAAAGAAAAATTCTTTACAAAATCCGCTTGATATTCTAAAGAAATATGAGATGTTATGCATAAGTGAATTAAAGGTGCTCTCTGGTTTAAATGAAAAAAAAATACAAAAAGTAATCGACAGTGCATACAATGATGGTTTGTTGATCAAGGAAAAATTCGGTGCAATAATCTATTGGAAATGGAATCAAACACCTTATCGTTACAAAAGGCATAGAATAATTGATCAATCAGTAATTATAGGTGGTGGTATTTGTGGGTCCTTTTTATCTTCAGCACTTGCTATTACAGCTAATACTGCCCTGACTTATGAGCGAAAGGGTGAGTTGAGGACCGGTGGTATTGGTTTCTTATTATTGGAAAATGGATTGAAAGCTTTGGATTCTATTGGTTGTAAGACAAAAGCATATAAAAAGGGAAATCCTATTAATTTTTTCAGGGCAATTCGTCCTGATGGGACAATCATCTTTGAAAAAACATTAAATAATTGCCTTGCTATTAGTAGGGAAGACCTTTTGTCAATACTCGAAGATGGCTCCAATGAGATCATAGAAAAAGAATGCATGCATCTTATTGATTCCAATGGAGTAAACCAGGCAGTTTTTGATGATGAATCCTCAAGTAAGGCGGATTTATTATTTGTTACAGATGGTGTTAGATCAAAAATTAGAAAGCAGTTGTTTCCTAATGTTGAATTAAGAGAGGTGCATCAGCGAGAAATTGTATGTTTCGTAAATATCCCTAATCAAAAAATGCAAGAGGATCTCTTTCTAAAGGTAATCAACATGGATGAGAGTAAAGGGATTGGATTTATTCCCTTAGGAAATGACAATTATATTTGGTTTTTGCAGTTCAGCAATGACCTGAACCCAATTCAAAATTCAGATACTGAAACTTTGAGAAGTTTTACTATTCAATCAATAGAAGGTTTTCCAGATTATCTTAAGCGAATTATTTTAGCATCTGATTTCAGTAAATCTTTCCTGTGGATTTCAAAACGAATGGAGTTACTACCTAAGTTTCACAATAAAAATGCAATTTTACTCGGAGATGCTGCGCATCCGCTTTTAGCATTGACTAGTCAAGGGGCAAATTCTGCTTTGGAAGATGCAGCAATAATGGTTTCTTTATTATCAGACAAAGGAGAAAATGAATCGATTGAAGAAATTTTTCAGGAATTTTATGATCTTCGCAAAGATGCAATTGCGCACTATATCAAAGAAGGTGATTTGCTTTCTGCAGATTTTCACGATCTTTCAGTTAACAAGAATTTTAAACTGCCCTTGAGTATTCATTGATAATGAAAATGGACAATTTTTCTAATGACAAAGTGGACATTCGAAGTCTACGACGAAAAGCATTTAATTACCGTTGGGCAACTTTGGAGGAAGATGTGATTCCCCTGACGGCTGCAGATCCTGATTTCCCGACTGCACCTGAGATAAGAGAAGCAATAAGTCAATATTGCTCAGATGGATATTTTTCCTATTGCCCAGCAGAGGGTCTTATGGATTTTAAAATTGCAATTTCACAATGGTATTTTGATCGCTATGATGCGCTGTGTAATCCTGAATTCGTATTACCAGTAAACAGTGCTGCTCATGGTCTTTTTATTACTTCCGCTAAAATTTTAAGTCTTGGAGATAATGCAATAATTCCAGATCCTGTGGATTTTCTTTTTCGTAAATCGATTGAAGCTGCCGGTGCTGAGGTTCGCACCTGTCCAATTGATCAAGATACAGCCTGGCAATCTATTGATGCGATTGAAGAATTAATAGATGCGAGGACAAGGGCCATATTTATTTGTAATCCCAATAATCCTATAGGCAAAAAACTTCCAACGAATTTTTTAAATGAATTAATTGTTTTAGCTGCCAAGTATCAGTTATGGATTGTTTCCGATGAGATTTGGGCCGACATTACTTTTGGTGAACCAACAAAAAGTATATTGAATAGAGAATTAGTTGATTATTCAAAAAAAATAGTTGTCTCGGGACTATCAAAGAATTTTGGACTAGCAGGCCTAAGAATTGGGTATGTGATTTGTCCCAATCAACACGTATTTGATTCAATATTCAAATCTTCAGGTCATCAATCTACAGCATTTGGTATTTCTGGTCTTTCGCAAATGGCAGGTGCTGCGGCCTTTTCAAAAGCAGAATATTGGCTAGAAGAATTTAAAGTGCATCTGACCAAAATGCGGTCTTTGACAATAGATTTTATTAATAAAACAAATTTTCTTGCGCCTGTTCGCCCTGATGCAACTTATCTTGCTTTTCCAAAAATAATAAATACGGATTTGAAAGCTGATGAACTTGTCCACTTGATTCATCAGCAAGCCAGAGTAGCATTGGTTCCTGGAGGAAAGGAATGGTTTGAGCAACATTCAGATGGTCACATACGAATTTGCTATGCTACTTCAGAAGAACTGCTTAAAGAAGCTTTTGAACGTATCAGCAAGGTTCAAGCTAGTAAAGGTGTTTTTTGATACACCTTACGCGATTTTTAGAAGCTTTTCGAAACCTTTAATTCAAAATTATTTGAATAGGGGAGCAGCAATTTAACACGAGAGAAATTATTCACAAAAAAAATGCCACCCAATTGAGCAGCATTTTAATCAGTGTGGAGAAGATGGGATTCGAACCCACGACCTCTTGACTGCCAGTCAAGCGCTCTAGCCAACTGAGCTACATCCCCTAATTTTGTTGATCAAAAATAAACTTTATTTGGAAGAATTCACATTGTAACTGTACATTTTCTATTTTCACATCGTGCAACTTGTCAGACGAATCAAAGAACTTATTGAAAAGGGGGAACTTCCTCCGGATGAACTGATGGATGGGGTTCTTCCAGACGAATATAAATTGCATGCCGCGCGGCATTTTTCAGGATGTTACATAATTAAACTTGCAGCTGAATTCCTTTCTGAAGTGTTTAATCCAAGAATTCTAGACATTGGTTCGGGTTCAGGGAAATTCTGTCAATTAGGAGCATTAATTCATCCGTACACTCAATTTACAGGGGTAGAATATCGTCTCGATTTGGTTGATATTGCTCTGGAATTGAAGAGAGATTTTCAATTAGACAACGTAAAATTCATAAATGAAAACATTGTAAATCATTCGTTTCAGCCATACAACGGATTTTTTATGTTCAATCCCTTCCTTGAGCATCGCAATGCTGCAGCGAGGATGGATCATTTTCAGGATGCGCCTGAAAAAGAAATGGAGTATAGCCATTATGTTCAAGACCAATTGTCTCAATGTCAGCCTGGTGCGCGATTAGCTACATTTTATGTTTTGAAAAACCAGATTCCATCAAATTTCAAAGTGGTAAAAGAATCAATGGGCGACATGTTACTGTTTTGGATCAGTGAATAGGGGTGAGCTCTAATAAAAAATCACACGTGTTATTTTAAGCAACTGAATGCGTTCTATCGAAGAACCAATGCTTTTATACCATGTTTAAATTGATTTTGTTTACGGTTGTTGTTCTTGTAGGAATCGCTGCCGCCTTGCCGGTGAAGGAAAAACCGCTGACCAATACACTTAAGCTTAAGTGGAAATCTGAAATAGGACGAACCACTGACCGAACCCGTCCCGTTCTTTCAAATGGTGCTATCTGGATCGGATCAAACGGAAGCCATTTAATGGATTATGCCATTGATTATGGAAATGGAATCTATCAACTAAATGCTAAAACAGGCAAAGTTGAAAAACATTTCTTGCACGAAAGAATTGGCGATATGGATGTCAATGGCATTTTAATGGTGGATGATCATTTTATCGCAGGAAGTGACAATGAAGAGTTAACCTGTTTTGATAAAAGTGGGAAAGTGCGTTGGAGAATTCCTACAGGTGGTGACGTTGAACATCGACCAGTCTTGGTGCAGTCAGGAGACCGAAAAATGGTGGTTTTTGCAACAGAAAATGGCCAGCTGTCGGCAGTTCAACCTGAAGATGGAAAACTAATCTGGAATTATTTTCATCCACAATATTCGGGCTGGAAACCAGGCGAGAATAGGTTTGTTTTTAAAGTCAATAATCAATTTTATTCGGGGAATTATTTCTTTACTGAGCCGACTGTCGCCGATATAAACAAGGATGGGACAGATGATCTGATTTACAATTCGAATTACAGTGACCTGATGGCCTTTGATGGTAGAACAGGGAAAGTATTATGGAAGTTTTTATTGTATGATAATGGAATTGGTAATTCTTTGCTTGGGAAAAATAAACCAGCGATTTCAACTATAAAAAACGAAACTATTTGTTGGTTGCCATTGAAAAAAGAGGACAATTCTTATGTTCTTGTTGGCTTGAACCCTAAAGGAGAAGTTAAATTCAAGAAACCACTTGGGAATGGACTTTTGTACCTGTCTCAAAATTCTCCGAATGGGCGAATAGAATTAGACAATGCGACGATTGATCTGAATGGTGAAATGAAAATGGTCTTTTCAGATAAAAATGAGATAGTGCCCTATTTTGGAACAACTTTCTTGTCTTATGCAAACGGTCGCGTTGCCGATAATCAAGTTAAAATGAACGGAGAAACGTGTTCCATCATTTCTTTTGAATTTTATCAATCTGGAACAGATCGGACATCGTTACTTGTAATTCGTGGTCAAAAGACAGGCATAGAATACGTGCACCAAATTCTACCAGCTATTTCTGAATTTATTCCTGTTGTTCAAGATGTCGATGCTGATGGAAAAATTGATGTGCTGACGGGATGTTTTGATGGATCACTTTATTGCTATTCTTTAGGAATAGATGTTAAATACCTTGTTAAACTTTAAAATTAAGAAGTATGAAAACGCTAAATAGAACTAAAATGCGCTGGGGTATAGTGGCATTCATATCGGCATCAGTAATAACTGGAGGAATCCTTTATTACAACTACCTAACGGCTTATGAAAAAGGGATCTTGCCACCATTGGGAAAGAAAATACCATTTGTACGCAGATCATTTAATGCTGAGGATGGATTGACATTGCACATGCCTACGGGAACTCATATCGTAATTCCAAAAGATGCATTAGTGGATGCAAATGGAAACCCGGTAAAAGGAGAAGTTACAGCAAGATTTCGCGAGTTTCATTCAGCAGGGGAAATTTTACACAGTGGTATTCCAATGCAATTTGGTGAAGATCGAACAGATTATTTTTCTTCTGGTGGTATGATGGAATTGCGTGTGAGTCAAAATGGGAAAGAACTTAAGATAGCATCGACTGAAAGTGTAAATGTAGAATTGGCGTCATTAATTATGCCGAATGCAGATTTCAAACTGTATTTTCTTAATGATGACACAAGTTGGGACAATGGAAAACCCTTTGAAACGGTTCAAAATGTGCGCCGAGATAGTGCATTGGCTCAACTCCCGGAGCTAGAGATTAAGCCAATAGATCCGGTTCCAGGTGCTGAGGATATAGTTTTTGAAATTTCTGGCGGACTCAAGTCTTCAATGT
>CAMATR010000070.1 GCA_945861175.1 Chitinophaga pinensis
TTCGATAGAGTGTCTTCTATAAATTGATTTGACAAAGTATCTTGTTTTTGTGAATAGGTATTAATCATTTGATCTCGCATGATTGATTTTGCACCCATCTCCATTCGGCTGTTGATTTTTAGGAAAAGATACGTCGCATCAACCTGACCAGAAAAAACATTGTTTTTTTCAAAATTGAACAAACGTTGACTTAAAGTAGAAATTTGAAGCGGACTATTAGAGTTATCGAAGAATTGCTGCGAATAATAACCTTGAATAGAATCTGTCCCGAGTGATTGATTAAAATCAATAACCACATCTCCTTTGTTTTCTTTAAACTCATAACGATAATTGACGTTTAAATCAATGTTTTGATTTTGAGTGGGATCAGATGAAACTCTTTTCCAATTGAGATAGTCAGTTGTAAAATTATTCGTTTGTGCATTCCACTGATCACCAGTTCTGTTTCTTTCTCCAATACTTCCAATCGCTGAAACACCTAGTGTTTGGCGGTTTTTCAAACTGATATCCAAACCAAAACGAAAGGTATGCCCAAAATTTTGGTCTGTCCCTAGTCGCGTCTGTTTCAAATTAACAATTGAATCATCGTATAAGCGCTCGATTGTCGAATAATTATTGCGGTAACCATCCATATAACGACCTGCATAGCTTCCATAAATATTGTAAAATGAATTCCTAAAACTCAAAGAAGCATTTCCATCAAACACATTTCCATTCTTGACGAAACCGGTTCCTATATTTCCATTTATCAATCCATTGAACCCTTGAAGTTTATTCTTTTTTAAAACAATATTTATTATTCCAGATGTTCCATCAGGGTCATATTTTGCCGACGGATTCGTTACCACTTCAATTCGCTCTATCGAGCCTGCCGGCAAAGCATCTAATAATGTTTTACCATTCCCTCCAGTTAAAGAGCTAGGGCGGCCATCAATCAAAATGGTAACTTTACCATCTCCGCGCATCATTACATTACCATCCTGATCTAACTCTACTGAAGGAATTTTACTCAAAACATCATTGGCCGTTCCTCCCTTTACTGTATTGTCTTCAGCCACATTAAATATCTTCTTATCAATGCCTGCTTTTAAAACATCAAGTTGCCCAGTTACCTTTATTTCTTTTAGCTCGCCACTTTTTTCAGGCTCTAACTTAATAGTCCCTAAGTTTAAAACTTTAGTTGTTGCGGTAAGTGAAACTCCATTCACTTCAAATGGTATATAACCTGAAAATGTGAGTGTCGCGTAGTAATTTCCTAAAGTTATTTTATTTAGTAAAAACTTGCCTTCAAAATCTGTATATATACCTGTAACAATCTGAGAATCCTTTGCATTAAACAATTTAAAAGAAACATATTCTACTGTTTTCTCGGTGACTTTATCAATTACTTTTCCCGAGATTATCCCATCGCTCTGACCAAAAGTTATTTGTTTATAAAATAGACTTATTAAAAGCGAAATAGAAATAAATAAATAATTTTTGATTAACATTTTAGAAAATTGGTCTCTTAGTTTAAGGTGGATAAAATTACTTAATTTAAAGAAGTATTAAAGCTGAAATGAATTTTCTAATTTTCAAGTTCTGCTTTACGATTGTAAAATTTTACAGAAAAAATATTTTTACAACACTAAAAATGTCAATTAATATTATAACAAGATTTTATTAAATGCCCCTTTAACAATTCAATTGAAAAAACAATAACAAGGAAAGAATTAATTGATAGCTTTGTTTAAATCATTTATATATGTCAACATCTCTAATTGTTATTGGAATTATTGTACTTTCAATAGTATCTTGTTTCACCACTGTACAACAAGGAACCATCACTGTTATTACCATGTTTGGTAAATACCGTAGAATTCTTCACCCAGGATTAAATTTTAGAATTCCAATTTTAGAAAAATCTTTTAGCCGCGTTTCAATACAGAATCGTGCGATAGAAATGGAATTTCAGGCAATTACACAGGATCAAGCAAATGTTTATTTCAAAGCAATGCTCGTATATGCAGTTCTTGATGCACAAGAAGATACAGTTAAAAACGTAGCCTTTAAATTCATGGATCAGCGCAGTTTTTCGCAAGCTTTAATTCGCACGATTGAAGGTTCTGTGCGAGGATATGTTGCAACAAAGAAACAAGCCGAAATACTACTATTACGTGGTGAGATAGTCGCAGATGTTAAAGAAAGTCTTGATTCCACCCTCGAAACATGGGGGTTTCACTTGATTGACCTTCAATTGAATGATATAACATTTGATGCTGAAATCACAACTTCAATGGCAAAAGTAGTTGCTTCAAACAACTTGAAAGCAGCTGCAGAGAATGAAGGCCAAGCTTTACTAATTACTAAAACAAAAGCAGCTGAAGCAGAAGGGAACGCAATAAAAATATCTGCTCAAGCAGAGAAAGAGGCTTCTCAACTTAAAGGGCAAGGTATAGCATTGTTCAGGGAAGAAGTAGCAAAAGGGATGACTGAGGCAGCTGATAAAATGCGCGAAGCAAATCTGGACACTTCATTAATAATGTTTTCTATGTGGACCGAATCCATTAAAGAATTTGCTGAAAAAGGAAAGGGTAATGTCATTTTCTTGGATGGGTCAATAGAAAACATGGAGCGCACTATCAAACAAATGATGGCGAATGATATGTTGAAGAAAGATAAATAAATCTTAAACTTTCAATTCAAATCTAATTTTAAGAGGTGGCAATATTTCGGTCTTAATGCCCAAAAAGTAGTTGATTAAATTGAAATAGATAGGTCTAGAAAAGATTTCTTGAGAAACCATACGTTGCATTCCAGTAAATAAAAAGAACTATTTTTACCACTTTACGGATTTTTTGATTCATGAAGAAAATTATTTTTTATTGCCTTTGTAGTATATTTCTTTTTTCTACATTTTCATTTTCTCAAAAAAAGTTTTTAGGCTTTTCATCTTTAAGTGATACTATTGAGTCTACCAAAAATGGTACATTTTTCATTCCTTTGTTATACTATACGCCAGATACGCGTTGGGCAGCTGGCGCAGCAGGGGTATATTACTTTAAGATTCCACCAAAAGACTCAACTGAGTATAAAACCAGAACCAGCAATATTCAATTATTAGCGGATTATACCCAAAACAGACAAGCCGATCTATGGGCAACATGGAATGTTTTTACCCGAAATGAAAACTATTTATTGAAAGGTGATTTACGATTTAGAAATTTCCCAGATAAGTTTTATGGACTTGGGAACAACACAACTAAAAGTCAAATGGAAAGTTACTCGTACAACTTAATTCAGATAAAATCGATGTTTCTAAAAAAAATAAAACCTAATTTTTTTCTAGGATTCGATTACGAATTTGAAAACGAGTACGGCTTTAAGTATTCGCCAGGAGGAACACTTGAAACAGGTTCAATTACTGGTTACAATGGAGGTATAGGATCTGCTGTTGGTATAATTAGTGTTTACGATTCTCGAGATTTTATTATCAATGCTCAAAAAGGTATGCTTTTAGAAATGTCAACCTATTTATTTAATAATGTTTTAGGTAGTTCTTTTAACTTTTTCAATGTAAATACAACCTTTCAGAAATATTGGCAATTAAAGCGAAATCATATCCTAGCATTTCAATATAAAAACAAATTAAGCTTTGGGGATGTCCCATTTATTGACATGGCTACCTTGGGGAATGATGACATCTTGAGGGGGTATCCCAAAAATCGATTTAGGGACAAGCATTTTGCAGGAACCCAAGTGGAATATCGTTTTCCTTTATTTTGGCGCTTTGGAATGGTAACCTTTGCAGGAGTTGGAGATGTTTTTGGAAAGGCAAGCGATTTAAAATGGCATTTATTGAAATATTCAGTCGGTACAGGCCTTCGTTTTGTTATCAACCCCTCAGAAAGGCTTAATATACGCTTAGATTACGCCTATGGACGGGAAGGAGGATATTTCTATTTTGTTGTTGCAGAATCATTTTGAAAAATAAATTTTTTTTTAACTCATCAGAAACTCTTAATTCACTGAAAGTATCTATTTCTTTCCGCACCAATACCATTTAATTTTGGAAGGATAAGTTTCCCGTCAACGAGCTGAACTCCGACAAAAGGATCGTTTGTAATCAAAAAAGGACCGTCTAAATCTACCCAATCTGCCAAGGATGCAAAATTCGCCATTGCTGTAACTGCGCAGGAAGATTCTGCCATGCAACCTGTAACGACTTTCATTTTTCTTTTTCTTGCCTCTCCAATCATATGATAAGCTTCGCGTAATCCAGTGCTCTTCATCAATTTGACATTAATTCCGTGAAAGGAACTTGCAATTCGGTCAATATCGATTAATCTTTTGCAACTTTCGTCTGCAATTATAGGCAATGGGCTTCTCTCGGTTAACCAAGCTGATAAAGATAAATTATCTTTAGAAAAAGGTTGTTCAATAAAACTAGCGCCAGCCTCTTTAAGAAAGTGAACAAAATCCAAGGCCTGTTCTTTATCCTTCCAACCTTGATTCGCATCTATCGAAAATGGTCCATTCCAAACTTCTAGAATGCGCTTCATAATTTCTTGATCATTATCAGAACCCAGTTTTACCTTCAACACTTCAAAACCAAGTTCCATCGCCTCTATTGTTTTTTCGACCATTTTAGCGGGCGTATCAATACCAATGGTATATGAACTTTGTTTATCAGATCTGTATGTATTGTAATAATTTGCGACAGTTGTTGCTTTCAATTTACAAATCAAGTCATGCAATGCAATATCAAATCCGGCCTTTGCAGCATTCTTCCCTTCTTGCAATTCATCAATATAATGAAGTAGGCTGTCGATTTCAAATGGCGAATCAAATTGCTTTAGATCAATACCATTTAAAAAGTTTATTACAGTTTCTTGTGACTCCCCCAAATAAGGCGGCATAGTACATTCACCATAACCAGTTACTCCTTCGAATTCGAGTTGAATAATGATAATTGGCGTGTATGTTCGACTATTACCTGAAACCGTGAACGGATGTTTGAATTGTAACTGAAAAGGATAATATGACAGTGATATACTCACGAAACAAGTAAATATATTTTTTTAAATCTTAAAAAACTCAATAGTTGAATTGGAAAGATTTAAGTATTTCATCAAGATGGCGACTGAAAGTATTGTAAGCGTCTTGCTCTGAGGTTGATGTTAAAATAAATGCAAGACCATCTTCTAGCCAAATGTATTGTTCGAAATGAAGATCGAAGATCCCCTGTTTACCAGTATATACCACGCGATGAAAGTTATATTCTTCATCACTTCCATTTTTTCGTTCACTTAAAATTAGTTTGCCATTTGTAATCATTGTTTTAACTTGCTCTAGAGAAATTTCCACATATTTATCCAGATCCAAGTCATACTCAGAAACATCTTGCACTAACAAACTGACATTTTCTCGAAATTGATCTTTTTCTGAGGTAATTGCGCTAAAAAGAATGAAATCAGTTCCCATTATTCCACTCGTATCAATAGACCAATCTACAGGATATTTTATCGAATATTCCTCAGTGGAATAATTATCAAATTGCGCATTCAGTGAAAACGAAATCAATAAAATGGGAAAGATAAATTTCAGGGTATGAAACATAAAAATAATTTTAAAGTGGCAAAGATAGTAGAATGATTCTGTTGATTCGCTCAATTGGCATTTACTACTTGAAGTGTGATTTGAACGCATCAGGAATTCCAGTTTTAAAACTTATCTCCTTTTTTGTTTCTGGATGACAAATCGTCAAAGAAGCAGAATGCAATGCTAAACGCTGCTTTCCTTTTTCATCTTTACCGTACATTTTATCACCAAGCACAGGATTTCCTTTTTCCGATAAGTGGACGCGTATTTGATGTTTGCGCCCGGTAAACAACTGAATTTCAAGTAGACTTAACCCTTTGGATTCTTTTAACACTTTAAAACCTGTCTTTGATAATTTACCCTTTGATTCATCCTTGGTAGAAAAGACACGAAAGGCTTTATTTTCAAATAAATAGGAAACAATTTCCCCTTCTTTTTCTTTTAAAACACCATGAACAACAGTGATATATGTCTTGTTGAATTTCGACCAGTTCTCTTGTAAAAAAGTTTTTGCTGTTTCAGACTTTGCGAAGACTAAAATTCCAGAAGTTTCCCTATCCAATCGATGCACGACATATACCCTATTTCTGGAACGTGGATTGCCTTTTTTCACATACTCATTCAATAAAAAGTGAGCTGTTTTATCTTTCTCTCGATCGGTTCCAATAGTAAGCAAGCCCGGGACTTTATCCGCGATGATTATTGAAGTGTCCTCGTATAATATAGTCAACCCTTTTGGATGAAATTTTTTTGGAATACGAGTTGTAGTTGACCTATCAGACATCAGTTGAGGTGATTTTTTATTTTGCGATTTGATGATTCAATTATAGCCATTTCACATCGAATTGTTCTAGAGACGGTTTTTTTTGAAATCTAACAACGAAAGTATGCCTTCCTGGTAATAAATCAATGAAATTTTGATCTAGATGAACACCGGAAATACTTGAGTAAATCCAAATATTCCGAAGATATTTTGAATTTGTTAATGATAATTTTGCAGTTTTATTTACTTCATCGATTTCGGTTAATTCTAATTTGATATCTGATAAATTTGCTTTACCATATAACTTTGGCAAATGCGAAAATGTACGAAGGTGCCTCATTCCTTTTGCATCGTTCCATTGAAATTGAATCACAAAATTTTCCGTGTCTAATTTCTTGTCAATACAACTATGACAAACCTTCTCCACTGAACTGCCTGAAATTGTTTTCTGTAGCTGGTCAGATAAAAGTTCCTTACCTTTTAAGTTATATATTTTGTAATTTAAATCAAGCTGAAATGTATCTGGTTGATCTGAAAGTAAATAATACTCCTCCACTCCGCTTGCGCTAATTTTAGAGAGTATTGCCACATCTTCATAGTCGTCTTTTACCCAATATTGAAGTGCCTTCCAATTACCAAAATAATCCATACTCGACCATGATGGCGCCGGCCAGCAATCGTTTACCTGCCAATATAAAGTCCCCATACATCTCGGTGCATCTAGACGATGCCCTGTAACAGCTTGTCGTACTGCTGATGCTTGAGTTAATTGGGAGAAATAAACGAATTCTTCAAAATTTATTGGCTCACCAAAAAGCAATTTCGCATGTTTGAGTATCATTCCATTGCCAACATAACTTTTCTGATGATGCTTCATTACCTCTGAACCCAAATCCCAATCCTTCTTTTCAGAAAAAGTAAGTAAGGTGGAATATTCCGGAAAACTCTGAAATCCATATTCCGCATTAAAACGACCTATTTTTTTGGCAAAATCACTCATGGGGTCCTTACCGTGCCAAACACCCCAATAATGTTGTGATCCATGATTGTAAAATTCATCTTTCCCCCAATTACTGAGTGGTGATGTATGAATATATGGCGTGTTTGTATAACGAGAAACTGTAACAGGTATTAACTGCTTAAAAAGACGAATATATGATTCCTCTATCTCTTTCGCTGCCGCACCATAAAGATTGTATTTTAACTGAAACCCCCAGTTTTTCCATGCTACA
>CAMATR010000071.1 GCA_945861175.1 Chitinophaga pinensis
CCTTAATTTCAAAAGTAATATTGAGTAATCAAATTCTTCTCACATTTCAGGAGAAACAAACCTTCAATTATATCAACGTTCCTTTTTATGTTCTACTCGGGATACTGGCAGGAATAGTCTCAGTTTATCATTCTAGAATGTTTATTAAAGTTGAATCACTTTTTCATAAAAAGTCAGGTGGTGCATACCGAAAAGCACTTGTTGGAGGTCTAGCGCTCGCATTATTGATTTTTATTTTTCCTTCTCTCTTTGGAGAGGGATATCAAAGTATAAAGTGGTTGGCGAAGCAACAACCAGAAATTATATTAAACAACAGTCTTTTCCAACAATTCAAAACCAATCAATGGTTTGTATTAATGTTCGTAGGTGTGATCATCTTCTTCAAATCAATCGCTACAGGCTTAACAGTTGGCGCGGGCGGCAACGGAGGAAATTTTGCTCCTTCCTTATTCGTCGGTGCATATTTGGGCTATTTCTTTTCACGACTATTGAATTTATTAAATCTTACTAACTTATCCGAAAATAATTTTACAATTGTAGGTATGGCCGGCATTCTAAGTGGACTATATCACGCACCACTAACAGCAATCTTTTTGATTGCTGAAATCACAGGTGGATACACTTTAATGATTCCCCTCATGATTGTCTCATCGATAAGCTATGCTATATCGCGTTATTTTGAGCCGCATTCTATGGACACAAAAAGTATTGCTCAAACCGGTGATGTTTTGACTACTGATCGAGATAAAAATGTGCTATCAGCAATTCACACTGCTGATTTTATTGAATCAGATTACCCCACCATTACTTCGGATTCCACCCTCGGAAAATTAGTTGAAATTGTTTCTGTATCAACAAGAAATGTTTTCCCTGTTATAAATAGCAGCAATAAACTTCTCGGAATCATTTGGTTAGATAATATTCGAGATGTTATGTTCAACACAGAAATTTCCGATACTGTTTTTGTTTGGGAATTAATGGATAAAACAATCACTATAGTAGCTTCGACAGATTCGATGGAAGTTGTTATGGATAAATTTGATAAGACGGGATTATGGGTGCTTCCAGTAGTGGATAATGGCTTGTACGTTGGTTTTATTTCAAAATCAAATGTATTCTCTGGTTACCGTGAAAAATTAAAAATCACGAGAATAGTTTAGATGCTTGGCGTATAAATAGAGTCCATAATACACCTAATCAAATAGAAATTTAAACTACTCTTACAAGCAGTGAAGGCGCTACTGCAGACATTTTTCAATCATTTTAAGCAGCCCCTCTGGTTTTAGGTTCTTTCCAATAAATACAATTCGACTTTTTCTCATTTCGCCCGCTTCCCAAGGTGAAAAAGGCTCTACAATGATGCGTTTTCCAACAGATTGTAACAAATGCTTTTCGTCACTGTCATGAACTGCAAGAAATCCTTTGATTCTGTATAAATCTGCTGCTTGAAACTTCAAGTAAACAGTTAATTGATAATACAATTTTGTCAAATGAAATAATTCATCGAATACAAAAGTATGTGTCGATATTTGAGAGTGCTGATGACTATGATTACTTATTTTCGCTGGCTCATGTTCGTGATCACAATTATGGTGATGATGAACATTACATGGTGCTTGATTCATAGATTGAAGCACTTTTTGGTGATGAGCTACCGGTAAAATATCGGAAGGGAATTCGTTTTTTTCTTTCGGAATTACGCGAGCATTCGGATTGATTTGAGCTAATTTTTGCTTTAAATCAGCTATTACAGATTCATTTACGAGGTCTGTTTTATTAATAAGCAAAATATCACTGAACGCAATTTGTTTCGATACCTCTTCAATTGTTTCGATTTGAGTAGTAATTAGCTCGGCATCAATTAAACAAATTGTTCGAATTAAATCAAACCCTTTCCTGATGGCCGGATGAGCAATAAATGCTTCAGCAATTCCTGCAGGATCTGCAATTCCAGTCGCCTCGATGATTAGTTCATCAAACTCATCTTTACGCTGGTGTAAATCATCCAATATTTGGTACAAGTTTTCATTTAAGCTACAACATAAACAGCCATTGTTTAATTCTACTATTTCATCCGCTGCTCGAAGAATTAATTCCCCATCAATACTTTCCTCGCCAAATTCATTCTCAATAATTGCATAACGAGTAGTCGGATTTATCTGAATCAAGTGATTCAGATAAGAAGTTTTACCGGAGCCTAAAAATCCAGTTAATAGTGTTGTTGGTTTTGCCCTATTCATACTTGATGCCTTAAGTTCCGCAATAGGTTTGATAATTTTGTTCAAAATGAGTTTCAGGAGGAATGGTATAAGCAGCGAACTCATCCAAATATTTATATGGCTTTTTCAGCACCTCTAGAAGTTTAAAAAGGGATTGAAAATTGCCATTTACAGCATCATTCAACGCACCTTCCACGAGGTGATTTCTTGGAATGAAAACAGGGTTTTTTTGTTGCATAAGCTCTTTATTGGGCACTAATTGATCCCATTTTTCGAACCATAATTTTAATTCGGGATGATTCAACGATGCCCCCGATAACTCAATATTATGAGATAAGTTTACGAATGTATTAGTGTAATCTAATTTATGCTTTAACATTAAACGAAATAGCTCGTCTACAATCTTTAAATTAACCTTGCTCCTTTCTTGGAAGCCCAATTTATTGAGCATATTTAATGCTAGTACTTCGCGCCAGGAGGAGTCGATGATTTCCAACAAATATTTTGCTCTTTCCACAGCTTTATCTTTGTTTGGATCAATTAATGGCAGCAAAGTTTCTAAAAAACGAGTGATGTTCCATTTTAGAATGGTAGGTTGGCTTCCAAAAGCATATCGGCTATTGGAATCAATAGAACTAAATACAGTTGCCGGGTGATAGTTGTTCATAAAGGCGCATGGCCCATAATCAAAAGTTTCAGCGCTAATAGAAGTATTATCTGTATTCATTACACCATGAATAAAACCAACACGCATCCAATTGCATACTAAATTAATTTGCTGCTCTGCAAACTGCAGGAAAAAAGATTCAATTGGATTGGTTGCGCTCTTCGCAGAGGGATATAAGCGGTCAATCGTATAATCGGTAATTTTTTTTAATTCATCAAGGGAACCAAAATGGCTGATATATTCAAACGTTCCTACGCGAATGTGACTTTTCATCACGCGAGTCAATACTGCACCATCATGGAATGTCTCCCTTTGAACGTCATTCCCTGTCTTAATTACAGCTAAACTTCTTGAACTTGGGATTCCTAGGCAGTGCATAGCCTCACTTATTAAGTATTCACGAAGCATTGATTTTAAGGTTGCTCTTCCATCTCCGCTTCGGGAATATGTCGTTGGTCCAGCGCCTTTCAGCTGTATATCAAATCGCTTATTATCTTTAGTAAGGTGCTCACCAATGTGTATTGCTCTTCCATCCCCTAACATTGTAAAATGCCCAAATTGGTGACCTGCATAGGCCTGTGAGAAAGGAGTTGAGCCAATATGAGTCTGATTTCCTACTAGTATTTTTTGTAGTTCCTCCTTATCGTCAACGTGGATATTCAGTTCGTTGAAAAAATCTAAGTTCCATAGCACAGGGCGAACTATTGGAGCGTATTCGGGGGTTTCTTTGCTGTAAAACTTATCAGGCAAAGTCAGGTATGAGTTATCTAATCGAAACATCACCCTCTTTATAGGCATTTTTAATTAAATCGCTCATATTAAGATATTCCAAAGCTCTTTCAGATGTTGCTTGCAAATAAACTAAAGGGGCACATCCTGCTTCAAAAGCTTCTTTCCATCTCAGGGCGCACAAACACCACTTATCTCCCGGTTTCAAACCTGGAAAGTCGTATTCAGGTCGCGGAGTAATTAAGTCATTGCCTTGACTATGGGAAAAAACTAAGAAATCCACAGTCATGATAGCGCAAACAACATGCTTTCCTTGATCAACGCTAGCTGTCCTGCAATATCCATCACGGTAATACCCTGTTAAAGGAGTGAAACAACATGCCTGTAATTCTTCTCCAAAAATATTTGTCATTTGCTTTAATTAGATTTTACAATTTAATAGTATGTGTACTCCCTTGATTAATTTCTCACGTAACGATCAGTGGGCGAATATTATAGTCTTACCTCACCCCAGTAATTATTAGATTTTTAACAAATTGATTCAATATTTGTTCAAATTGTATGAATAAATCACCTTTCCTTGAATATTAACTACGCTCAAAACTAGCTCATTGTAAAATATTGAAACGTTCATGAATCCATTTTCTGAAACAGCAAACATCGTTTGTTTTACATCGACAGTAACCGGTCTAAGCTCACTCCCTGCCCCACTAACAAAATAATGTGTGTGACCCTCGGGTTTTTGGTGTTGTAAGTCGTGTTCATGACCAGCGAAATAAGCATCTACTTGATATTTTTCAAAATAAGGAAGAAACGATTGGCGAACGTCCCTCAATCCATTTCTACGAGCACCAGTAGTAAAAAGAGGATGATGACCAACAGCAACTTTCCATTTGCACTTAGAGTGACTTAATGTGCTATCTAGCCATTTAATCTGCAACAAGGTGTCTTGTTTTTTCAGGTCGCTATGAGTTTTTCGATTTAATGTCAAATCAAATGGATTCGTATCTAAGAATACAAATAATACGCTATCCGTTGAACCAGGAATGGCCTTAGAAAATGAATAATAGCGTTTAGTTGTTTTCCTGGGGTAAAGGTAAGTTTTGCGGATTAATGTGAGACTTCAAACATTCTAAAATATTGCGTGTTTTTCATACATGCCGAAAAGAACCTCGATAAATGATGTGCGTGTGTTGTCCGACTTGGACGACCTCAAACTTATCGTGAAGGATAAGCGCGCAGCTAAAAGGGCCGATGCAAAAAAAGAGCGTCGAAACAGGCATTACGTGAAAGTTTTGATAAAATCCCAATTGAATAATTACGATTTAGGAGAATAGTGTGCTGAGTTTCTTTGGCCTATAATTCAAGCTACTTTTTCGTTCCCACGAATTGATTCAAGGAGAATTGGGCAAGCCGCTAAAAATAATCTCGTGGAATCCCCAGCCAATACTTCTAGCTCACTTATGTCAACCCATTGTTGCCTAAACCCTCAAAGTCTTATAATCACTTTCGAGATCTTTTGCTCTTTGTAGGTGCATTGCAACCAATAGCTGCCGTGGGCAAGCCCAATCGTTTCTAAACTAAATGGCGATGCAGGTTGGCTCAGTTCAATAAGTTTTCTTCCGCTGGCATCAAAGAGCATAAACGAATAGGCTTCATCCTGCGGAATGTTGTGCGTTATTGTTGGATCATCTACGGAAGGGTTGGGGATGATATTTACTTGAATTTCTCCTTCTGTTACATGAATTACTTGCGATGACTCCGCAAGGCATCCTAAAGAATCATCTGTCACGCGCAGCTTTACGGTGTAATAGCCCGTTGAAGCATATACATGGTTGACTTGTTCTCCCTCAACCGTTAGCGTTTGGTCGCCAAAATCCCATATATACTCACTAGTAGATCCATTTAACCCAGAAAATGAGTAGTTGACATCGCCGGAAATGTGTGTTTGCAAGAAGGTGGAATCGGGTATGGCCAAAGCCACTTGCATGGGAAAAGATGCAAAGCAACCATACATATCGTTGAGTTCTAGTGTGTATAAACCGGCCGAGTCGAGCAAAATCGCTGGGGTTTCGGGCCCTGGTTTCCAATTATACGAATAAGCAGGATTGTACGGCGCTATATATAGTGTGTTCAAGCAAACCAAGGTGTCTTCCGGAATCGAAATGGTTGGCAATACAGCGCCAAAAGGTGCTAAAGTCGAATCCATCCATGCTAAGCGATCCTCCAAAAAGTTTTTCATGTTGGTGATTTGATCGGAATAGGTGGAGTTCCCTAAAGTTTGCCACACCGAAAAATTTCGAGCAGAGGGCCCTTGCAAAAGTACCCCAGATAAGCTATCTACAAAATCTAAAAAATTAGCCGTTTTGAATGCATCCTGACGCAAGGTCAGCCATCGGCAAGCCAATTCGTGTCGATAAATGCTATCCGTATATAACTTCGACCACCAGAACGGAAAGGGCCAATAGGGGTGTGTATTTTCCCAAACCCAGCCAGAAGTAGGATCATTGGCCATGGCGCGATCATAATCCCAGGGTGGACCAATACACAATTTACCGCCATCGGTATCTTTCTCCTTGTACATGTAGGTGCTTCGTCCATAACTGTCGTAGTTCATGCTGAATTCGTTAACGATTAGAAAATCGATAAACGTACTGACATCAATCCAATTCCGATATCCAATCGTTCCATTCATAAAACTGGAGGCATTTAAGGCGTTCTCGAAGGAATCCACATACGTTTTAATATAATTAGCTTGCACCGTTTGTATGGAATCAGCTTTAGGGTAAACGTATTTAAACTCTACGGGGTTTGAAGTAGTAGCACTATTTATGGGGTCATAAAGAGAATTCCAACTTCCAGGATCGCCGTTGACGTTCATCTCTATGATGTAACCACCTGTTAGATCACTTCCTGATAAATCGTTAGCAGACAATTTGGCGATATCTAAGCGATTTTTATCTCGCTTTACTTTCTCAGTTAAGGTATAAACCCCAATGTACGTCCCATCTAAAAAGATTTCACACAATTTAGTTCTAGGTGCATAACGCCCCATGCGACGAGCAAATTCGTAAGTAACTGTATTAATCAGTAAGGAGTTATCCAAGTACTCGGCTTTAAATAGCCAATCGTTTTCTGAAGGAAGTCCCAACAGTGTCGTGTCTATTTTAGATCCATTTACATCAATCAAATCGAAATCATAGTTTTTCTTTGGATACCACGGACCTGTAAATCCCTGAAGCTCAGTCATTACATCCCCTTCGTAAGCAAAATTGGTTTGGTTAACATAATTCAACTGACCAAGACCATTGTCAATAATTTCCATGTGAACTGGCACTTTAATATCATTATTGATGGGATTACCCAGCGAAGTGAGCTTGATAATTGGTAGCACACTCGAGAGCGGACCATCGTATGAAATCACAAATGGAATACCACCAGAACAGGGATTATTTCCATTTAAGCCAACTCTAATTATGTAGGTCTCACCGGCAGTTAAGGTAGCGTCTAAATCCGCTTGTAAACCACAATTATTATTATCATCGTTGAAGTACAAAGATCCTGCTCCAGTTCCCGCAAAGTCAACGTTGGCACAATCACCGTACACCCACAGTTTCGTATCACAGCTTATTAGGTTACAGGTGCTAATGGAATAGATTCCGGTAGAATCAGGGATGAATGAATAATAAGTATTCGCCTGCGGGGCGACCATTGAACCCAATGTGGTGGGCAAGGGATTCTCACAAATACTTCCCTGCGGACAATTAAAGGAGTGCGAAGCGATAGTTTGAAATGCTCCACCAGTAGCCATTTGGAC
>CAMATR010000072.1 GCA_945861175.1 Chitinophaga pinensis
GAATACAACATGACATCCGCAATATTCTGGTTAAAGAACAACAGTGCAATGAAGAAAATTACATTTACCCCGATTACCGTTAAAAAACCATTTAAGAATACTTTGTCTTTATCTTCTTTATCTTGCAAAAAGCGAAAGAAGGCAGTTTCCATTCCAAACGTTAGAAAAACAACCAAAAATGCTACCCAAGCATACAATTCGGAAACAACTCCATAATCTGATGGGTTTGCAAAAACAGATGTGTAAAGCGGAACTAGTAGATAATTCAATAACCTGCCTACGATACTTGAGAGTCCGTAAACAGCAGTTTGACCCAATAATTTTTTTATTGGGTTCGACATTAATTTCTAAAGTTTGGTTTGCGCTTTTCTAGAAATGCTGTTGTTCCTTCTTTAAAATCTTCCGTTCCAAAGCATTTACCGAATTCTTCAATTTCAACATTAAATCCGTTCACGCCATCTTCGAAACTTGCATTGATTGAACGAATTGCCGAAGCAATTGCAGTCGGTGAATTATTCAAAATTTTATTTGCAATTTCTTCCGCTTTTGCTAATAATTCTTCTGGTTCAACAACATGATTCACTAATCCCCAAGAAAGTGCTTCGTCCGCTTTCATCATTCCAGCAGTGAAAACCATTTCGTTAGCCTTTCCTTTTCCAACTAACTGTGTTAAACGCTGTGTTCCTCCATATCCAGGAATTACTCCTAAAGAAACTTCAGGCAATCCCATTCGTGCATTGGTTGATGCAATTCGAATATGCGAAGCCATCGCTAATTCTAATCCTCCGCCCAATGCAAAGCCATTAACAGCTGCAATGACGGGAGTTGACAAATTTTCTAAAAAATTAAACAGAATTTTCTGTCCTTCAAAGGCTAACTCACCACCTTGTGAAATGGTGAAATCTGCAAATTCTTTGATATCTGCACCTGCCACGAATGACTTTTCACCTGAACCTGTCAAGATGATAACGCCTGTGTTTCGGTCAGTATCTCCATCACCAAGTGCATGGTGTAATTCTTCGATTGTTTCTTTGTTGAGCGCATTCAACTGCGAAGGACGATTGATCGTAATGAAGCGTATTTGTCCCTTTTGTTCTGTCAGTAGATTGTTATACATTCCTAAAAATTTGTGTTAAAGATACGAAAAGTCAAAAAAGGTGGGCTCAATCCCTGACTAGTATGCTCTTTTCTGAATGAAATTGGCTTTTATTAATAGCTAGATTCAATTTATTCAATAAATAAATAAAAAAACCAAGGCTAAAGATTATTTATGCCTCAACCGCTTATAGATCTTGATGCCAATCATTAATCCAATGGCCACGGCGAAAAAACCGACGGTACCTTTGATCCAGTTGAGGGAATCTTTCATCACAACCAGAAATACCACAGCAACAAGTACCAATGTGGCGAGTTCATTCCAGATTCTCAATCCATTGGATGTCCAATTAAAAACACCTTTCTGCATCGAAAAAATTATCTTTTGACAAACAAAATGGTACACCAATAAAACCGCAACAAACGTCAATTTAATATGCATCCAGCCCATTTGGAGGTAAACAGGATTCAAAACAATCATCCATATTCCAAAAATTAAAGTGAGAATCATGGCGGGTGTAGTGATGATCCACCACAGTTTTTTCTCCATGATTACAAATTGATCTGAAAGCACTTTTCGCTCAACATCGGTCCTTTCCTGGGCCTCTGTGTGGTAAATAAAAAGTCGGACAATATAGAACAATCCGGCGAACCAGCTCACTACAAAGATGATGTGCAAAGCTTTAACGATATCGAAAATCATAATACAAAAATACAAATAACGAATTTAGAATAACGAATTTAGAATTCCCCTTTCTTTGTTAGCATATAGCTAGTTGGATGAAAATTCCCGATTCATTCCGTATCTTTACACCTCAATTTTGACAAAATGAGTGTTTTTGAACTTTCAGATCTTGAGCTACAACGAAGGGAATCGTTGAATAAATTGCGTGATATGGGTATTGACCCTTATCCGGCTGCTCTATATCCCGTAACTCACTATGCTTCAGATATCAAGGTTGATTTTCAAGAAGGAAAGGTTGTTTGTCTCGCAGGAAGAATGATGAGTCAGCGCATCATGGGTAAAGCCTCTTTTGCCGAGTTACAAGATTCAACTGGTCGATTGCAAGTTTATTTCAATCGCGATGAAATTTGTCCAGGTGAGGATAAAACGCTTTACAACGATGTCTTCAAGAAATTGCTTGATCTAGGCGATTTTATCGGTGTGAAAGGAGAAGTTTTCAAAACGCAAGTTGGAGAAATCTCTGTCAACGTGAAGGAATTTACATTGTTGAGTAAATCTCTAAAGCCACTTCCTTTGCCAAAAACAGATGCTGAAGGAAAGGTGCACGATGCCTTTACCGATCCAGAACAACGTTACCGTCAGCGCTATGCAGATTTAGCGGTAAACCCTCATGTCAAAGAAGTTTTTATCAAACGAACTAAATTGTTCAATGCTATGCGTCAGTTTTTTAATGATGCTGGTTATATGGAGGTGGAAACACCGATTTTACAAGCAATTCCCGGCGGAGCATCCGCTCGTCCGTTCATTACGCATCACAATGCACTCGATATTCCACTTTACATGCGTATCGCCAATGAGTTGTACTTGAAACGACTTATTGTTGGTGGTTTTGATGGTGTCTATGAATTCTCAAAGAATTTCAGAAACGAAGGAATGGACAGAACGCACAATCCTGAGTTCACAGCGATGGAGATCTATGTTTCTTACAAAGATTACAACTGGATGATGGATTTTACGGAGCAATTGCTTGAGCATTGTGCAATGGCGGTCAATGGAACAACGAAATCAACTTTTGGTGAACATGAGATTGATTTCAAAGCGCCATACAAGCGAATCAGCATGCGTGACGCAATACTCGAATTTACAGGTTTCGATATTTCCAAAAAAACGGAAGAAGAATTGTTCACTGCTGCCAAAGGAATGGGCTTGGAAGTGAACGCTACGATGGGTAAAGGAAAATTGATCGATGAGATTTTTGGTGCAAAGTGTGAAGGCAATTACATTCAACCGACATTCATCACAGACTATCCAAAAGAGATGTCACCGCTTTGTAAAACACACCGAAACGATCCTGAATTGACAGAGCGTTTTGAGTTGATGGTTTGCGGAAAAGAGATTGCCAATGCGTATTCGGAGTTGAATGATCCGATCGACCAGCGTGAGCGTTTTGAAGAACAATTGAAATTATCCGAGCGTGGAGATGACGAAGCAATGTTTATTGACCAAGACTTCCTAAGAGCTCTCGAATATGGAATGCCCCCAACCTCAGGTTTGGGTATTGGAATGGATCGTCTGATCATGTTCCTCACCAATAATCCATCGATCCAGGAAGTACTGTTCTTCCCGCAAATGCGCCCAGAAGTAAAATCCCAAAAGCTCGAATTGAACGAAAACGAGAAATTGATCTTCGATCTTGTGCAAAATGAAGGAACAATGGATCTTTCTGCATTGAAAGTGAAAGCAGGCTTAAGCGGAAAACAGTGGGATGTGAGTATCAAATCGCTTACTAAGCAGGGGTTACTCAAAGTCACGAAGACGGATGATCTTTTGACAGTGGAATTGTCTTAGTCCTTTATTACCAATTAGATATAAAGGGAAGTTGTAAAAGCTAGCTGCTTACCTAAAACTTATTTCGCATCACAGATCAAAATTCAATCTAATTAGTTAGATAAGACTTTGTGAATAGTTGGTGTGAGTTTATTAAATGAAAAATCCCCTCACACGATTTCGTAAAAAGGGGATTTTTGTATGATTTAAATTGGTTGCTGTTTGGTTACATTTCAATGTATTTAAACAATTCTTGGCGTGTAGTTTCTTTTTCGAATTTTCCACCGTAAAAGGAAGTCACTGTAGCTGAATTATTGTCTTGCACACCGCGGGATGAAACGCACAAGTGCTTTGCGTCAATGATCACTGCAACGTCTTCCGTTTGCAATATACTTTGCAATTCACGTGCGATCTGCATCGTCATACGTTCTTGAACTTGTGGGCGCTTTGCAAAATACTGAACTATTCGGTTGAGTTTACTTAATCCGATAACCGTGCCATTGGAAATATAGGCTACATGCGCTTTCCCAAAAATAGGAACAAAATGATGTTCGCAATTGCTATAGAAGGTAATGTCCTTTTCAACGAGCATTTGGTTGTATCGGTATTTATTCTCAAATAAGGCCACTTTAGGCTTGTTAGCAGGGTTTAGTCCGCTAAAGATCTCCTGGACGTACATTTTAGCTACCCTTTTTGGAGTTCCTTTGAGGCTGTCGTCAGTGAGGTCAAGGCCTAGGGTATCCATTATGGCCTTGAAATGCTTTTCAATGATGACCATTTTTTCTTCTTCACTCTTGTCAAAAGCATCCGGACGCAAAGGCGTATCGGTGCTGGTAAAGGCGTGTTCATCACCAATTTCTTCCTCACTTAAATTTGCAAGGCTTATCTGCTCACCTTTAAGCAGGGTATTCAACGAAATTCCGTTCTGTTTCATAAAGTCTTAAGTTTAATTCGTAACGACTGTCTATTTTAGGGCGAAGAATATCGTAGATTACCAAGACGATATTTTCTGCGGTTGGATTGATGGATTTAAATTCCGGCACATCCAAGTTGAGATTTTTGTGATCGAAACGCTCTAGAATATTTTCTTTTATAAGTTTGCTCAGTTCTTTCGTGTCATATACGTAACCTGTTTCAGGATTTACTTCCCCTGTTAGTTTAACTATAAGTTCGTAGTTATGTCCGTGATAATTCGGATTGTTGCATTTACCAAACAATTCAGCATTTTTGGCGTCAGTTAACATTGCATTGTGCAATCGATGGGCAGCATTAAAGTGCTCTTTACGGTATACAGCTATTTTTTTCATTTTCTCATTTATTTGAATCAAGATGCGTTTTTTGAGCTCTTCTTGATTTTAAATTTTAAGAGCACTGTTTCGGAAGTGTGCCGATCAAGTATCTCTTGTTTCTGAAGTAAAAACAAAGTGAGCGCCGTATTGTTTAAAGAATAGTAATGAAGTTAAACAAAAAAGAAACCAATTGTGTAAAGAGCATTTAAATGAACACCCTTTGCTTGTTAAAATGAAATATACACCTGCGTCAAAATGGAGAACATCCAAGTTTGTTTCCCCCTCAAGTTCTATAGGCTGAATAAAAACAGATTGTGTATTGAACATTTCAATGAGGCTATTTGGGAAGCGTGCTTACCATCGCTTTGTATTCCGTCTGAAAACTTTGATTTCCTTTACATCCCATTGTAACCTTCGAATTATGGAAATGCTCAATTCTATTACCCGGATCTGGATGAGTGCTTAAAAAAGCTGGAACTCTCGCTCCACCAGAAGCTTGTATCTTTTCAAAAAATCCAGCGCCACCATCAGCATTGTAGCTCGTTGGACACAGATACGTCACTGATCGCTCATCAGCTTCCGTTTCATGAGCCCGGGAAAACTTCAAACCAATTAAAGCCCCTGTTACTTGCTTTAATGCAGCACGATTTCCTGCTAATACATCTAATAGGAGCTGTATACCAAACATTTGTGTCATTTGACGCGTAGAATGGCGCATATCTGCATGACCAATTTCGTGTCCAAGCACCCCTGCCAATTGATCTTCAGAATCAAGGTATTTCAATATACCTGTGTAAACGTAGATATATCCTCCAGGTGTGCAGAAAGCATTCAACGTACTGTCATCATGAATAACACGCAAGCGCCATTGAAAATCATCTTTGTAATCAACCTTGCCTGAATTGAGAATATTGTCTCTTACTTTGTATAAGTATTTATAGATTTCCTTGTACTGCGTAGAATCAAGTTGGGGATATTCTCTTTTATTGCTATCAATCTCATGAGCAACTTGTGCGCCAAGTTGTCTATCTTGTTGAATCGTAAAAAGATTAACCCCTTTGCCTTTATTTTTTTGATTTATTATCCCGCATGAGGCAGAGAAAATAATGACCATAGCGAAAATAAGTGGTTTCATTTTTATAGTAAAACTTAACTTATTGGATAAAAATAATTGACCATAAAAGTCATAAAAGTAGCCAATGCCCAACCTGTATAAACCTCTTTTGGTGTATGTTTTTCAAGATACAACCTAGAAGAAATAGTTAGTCCAGAGGCTATGATGACGAAGATGAGAATCCAGAATTGAAATTCTGCTTGTTCAATTGCATATGCAAAAGTGAAGCCTGTCAATATGCCCGCCCCACCTCCATGTAAGCTGATTTTGATCCAACGATTAATGTAGGTATAGACTACGGTTATACAAACCCCGGAAAGAGGCAGCGCATAAATATATTTAGGTAGAATATTATTTTGTGCTTTGAAAATAAAAAGACCGTAGAGTAATAAACAATAAGTCAACGTAATGAACATTGGAATATTTCGCTCACGCTGATTTTCCATATCGATTGTTGTAATTATCTTGCGTTTGTGAAGAATTACAAAAGATAGTCCTGGAGCAACCACACTAAAGATTATAAACATATACAGCACTGCCTTCTTCGCTTCCTCGCTAAGAAAGTACAATGAGTCCTCATTAAACAAAAAATCCTGATTAGAGGGCACGTACATCGCAATTAATAGCCCGTAAACCGGCATCAGCAAAGGAAGGAAAATCCAAGAAAGTATTTCAGCTGCTATTTTCATAATTCTTTCCTCAATCTGGCTACAGGAATATTAAGTTGTTCACGGTATTTCGCGACTGTTCTGCGGGCAATGTTATAGCCCTTTTCCTTTAAAAGCTCTGCTAATTTTTCATCTGTGAGCGGCTTCCTTTTTTTCTCCCCTTCGATAGCTTCCGACAAAATCTTTTTCACTTCTCTTGTTGAAACTTCTTCCCCCGTATCCGTTGACAACGATTCAGAGAAGAAATATTTTAAAGAGAAAACACCATATCCTGTCTGCACATATTTACTATTTGCAACGCGCGAAACTGTAGAAATATCTAGCCCAACAATTTCTGCAATATCTTTCAAAATCATTGGTTTAAGCTTGGTTTCATCCCCCGACAGAAAATACTCTTTTTGATAATTCATAATGGCATCCATGGTAGTTAACAGTGTGTTTTGACGCTGCTTAATTGCATCAATAAACCATTTTGCTCCATCAAGTTTCTGTTTCACAAATGTAAGTGCCTCTTTATCTGATTTAGATTTTTTAGCGCCCTCAGCATAAGATCTTAACATTTGCTCGTATTCTCGGCTGACTTTTAATTCTGGGGCATTCCTACCATTGATACTTAATTCTAATCTTCCTTCAAATTCATTGATTTGAAAATCTGGAATAATCTGTTGGTAATTTTTGGACGATTCTTTCATCGAACCCCCTGGTTTAGGATTTAACTTAAGAATTTCATCTATCGCTTCTTTTAAATCCTCAT
>CAMATR010000073.1 GCA_945861175.1 Chitinophaga pinensis
CTGTATTTATGATCAAGCTTTTCTTGAGATTCCTCCTGCACCGAAACCTACAATCAATGATCCGATAAGTGGTATTGAATTTGGAAAAATAGACAAACCCGTTCCAAATGTAAATCCAGGCCATCCTAATTACAGTCCATTGGGCGATAAAAAAAATCCTCCCGTAAAACCGAGTCCTCAGACTATTTCAAAGCCTAATGCGAACATAGAACTACCTAAAGTAGATTCGAAAGGGGCGCCAGGACAAATTAACACCCCACAAACTAATCCTTCGATTCCTATTAAACCTTCTGCGCCGTCAGTTCCAAGTTCTCCAACGAAACCAACGCCAACTGCAGTTCCTGTTCCCCCAGTTAAATCTGGATCAAAAATAAAGGGAGGTAAGGGGTAGGGTTTTGCTTTGTGAAATGAGAGTTTGCAAAAATATTTAACAGCTGCTTCTCATTATTTTGTTAAAAAACAATTAATTCAGCCACAATTATAATAGTTTACATCGTTATTTTTGCTGAAATTAGGTCTCATGAAAAACCTTATCTTTTTATTTAGCATTTTGCTTGTGAAGATAGCTCATTCACAAATTTTAATACCCGCTAATACCAAAGCAGATATTTTTATTATTCAAAAAGATTTGATTCAACACAAAGGGCGTCCTTCTGCTGAAATTATTAATCGATTTGCATTGATAAAAATTAAAGGAGATTATTTTGTTTCATTCCTTGCTGAAAAAGCAGAAAATTTTTCTCGTTTAAACCTTATTAATTTAGATTGTATTCTTGGAAATCAAAAAGGATCAATTTTTAGCTTAAGAGTTCCAATTGCAGGGTTGAACAAGCTAAATCAATTACCCGGAGTTAAATCGATTCAGCTTGCAGGAAAAATCAAACCTTTTTTAGATAAGGCAGTCAAAGATATTGGAGCTGATAGTGTTCAGCTTGGAATAGGACTTCCTCAGGGCTATACAGGTAAAAATGTACTAATAGGAATTACGGATTGGGGATTTGATTATTCATCTCCTATGTTTTATGATACTTTACTTCAAAATACTAGGATTTTAGCAGCCTGGGATCAGTATAAAGCTGCTGGACCCGCACCGTCAGGATTTAGTTATGGGACAGAATATACAACTCTTCCTGAATTTTTGGATGCCGGAGCGGATACAGCGAATATATACAGTTATGCTACACATGGCTCTCATGTGGCAGGCATAGCGGGTGGAAGTGGAGTAGGAACAGTATACAGAGGCGTAGCATTTGAATCACAATTTTTATTTGCAACTTTTTTAGTGGATGAAGCCGCAGTTTTAGACGCTTGGCAATGGATGTATGAAAAGTCACAGACTGAGGCAAAGCGATTAGTTATAAATATGAGTTGGGGGTTGTATCACATTGGGACATTGGATGGTACATCTTTACTTAGCCAAGCAATTGATGCCTATTCAAATTTAGGAGTCGTTTTTTCAAATTCAGGCGGTAACAATGGGAATGTAAATTTTCATATTAAAAAGGAATTTAGTAATGATTCAATTCGGTCTAGAATAGAATTTTATAATTACGCCTCAAATCCCAATACTTGGGGGCAGAGCATTCATGCCTGGGGAGAACCAAGTAACTTTTTTGAATGTGGGATCCAAATTTATAATTCAACCGGTAGTGCACTTTTAGTTCAAACTCCTTACTATTCAACTGCTACAACCGTTAATTATGTGGATACCTTTTTAGTGGTCAATTCTGACACCATTTGGTACAATATTTCTGCGGATGCTTCTCATCCACAAAATGGTCGACCCCAAATGCGCTTGCGCATTAAAAATAGAAGCAATTTGCGCGTATTATTAAAATCTAGAGCTGAGTCAGGCAGGGTTCATTACTGGAATATTACAGAATTATCTACAGATGTCGGTAATTGGGGAATGCCTTTTTCCTCTTCTGGCAGTGGAACAGTAATAGGTGATAACAAATATGGAATAAGTGAGCCCTCTTGCACAAATAGTTTGTTAAGTGTTGCGGCATATGCTTCACAATATTATACCCCAGGCGGTTCGCTTGTAGGTGGAGCAGGGGCTTCTTTTTCGAGCAATGGTCCTAGATATGATGAGGTTTTGAAACCTGATATAGCTGCTCCAGGTGTTGCGGTTGGCTCTTCAATTTCATCCTATACCGACAATCCTTTCACAACCATAGCGACTGTTGATTTCAATGGAAGAACTTATCCCTTTTCTAGATTTTCCGGAACATCAATGGCTGCCCCAATGGTAACGGGTGTTGTAGCTTTAATTCTTGAAGCAAATCCTTATTTGTCTGCCGAGCAAATTAAAGAAATTCTCATTCAAACGACTCGAGAAGATAATTATACTGGTGTGATTTCTTTAGCAGGAAGCACGCAGTGGGGGTGGGGCAAGATAGATGCGTACAATGCTGTTAAACTGGCTTTAATTACGGTTGGTACAGAAGAAATTGAGATGAAAGAACTTGATTGGAATGTGTTCCCAAATCCTGTAATCAATGATTTGTATTTCAACCTAGTAGTAGAATTACCTTCTCATATTCAGATTATTGATGAAACAGGGAAAATTATAGTTAGAAGAATTGAAAATGCGTCTATTTCCGTCGGGGATCTTAAACCTGGAAATTATTTTGTTCGAATGGAAATAAATGGTCGAATTCAACAAGTGAGATTCGTAAAATTGTAATGAAAATCATTCGAATTCAATCTGATGAGGTTTCAGTTGTTTCTGATTTAGCAGAAAAGATTTGGCCCGAGACTTTCAAGGCTATTCTTACTGAAGAACAAATTCGTTACATGCTCGATTGGATGTACAATCCAAATGAATTGATTCGTCAAATTGAAAACGGTCATCAGTTTTATTTATTAGAATACAATCAGGAAACGGTCGGTTTTATAGGTGTTCAATTGAATTATCCAGAACCCACACAACTTAAAATCCACAAATTATATGTCTTGTCTGAAGTTCAGGGAACAGGGGCCGGGAAGTTATTATTTCAATGCGCGATGCAGATTGCTAAAGAAAATGAATGTGATACAATACTATTGAATGTCAACCGATTCAATAAGGCTGTCGGTTTTTATCAGCACATTGGATTTGAAATCCTCAAAGAAGAAAATATTGATATTGGAAATGGTTTTTGGATGGAAGACTACGTGATGGGTTTAAGTATTTAAATTTTAAAAGGTTTCAATTCCAAATCCGCATTTGAAATGACCTTCTGGACATTCTTTGTGACCGTGTAATCCACATGGTCTGCAAGATAAATTTTCTTTTGTTTGAAGGATTGTTGCATCCTCTGAAAGTGGGCCAAATCCAAAATCTGGTATCGTTGAGCAAAAAAATGAAGTTACCGGGGCATTCATTGCTGATGCAATGTGCAAAGGTCCTGAATCATTCACGAAGGATCGTTCGGATTTAGAAATAAGAGCTGCCGACTCCAATAAATTTAACTCACCGCACAAATTAATTACATTCTTCTCTTTTACTTGTTTAATTATTGAATCACAGAGCATTCGATCTTTAGGAGCTCCAATTAAATAGATAATTCCTTCATTTGCTTTCAATGAAATTAATTCAATCCATTTTTCTATTGGCAATTGCTTTGTGAACCAAACGCTAGCCGGTGCCATGCAGTAAAATTTTTCATAGCAATATCTCTCTATTTTATCAAAGTGGTTTTGACCTGGAAAAAGTTCTGGTCGTCGAATAGAAATACCTCCAAAATCTTTTATTAAAGCTAAATTGCGTTCTACCTCGTGCGTGCCATCGCCAATTTTATGATCAATTTTCTTTGTGTATCCAAATGAAAAGGGATTTTTTGAGAAACCGATCTTTTCCCTTGCTCCAGACAATATGGTTAACAGCCCAGAACTTCCAAAACGGTGCAGATTTATTGATAAATCGTATTGTACTTTCCTAAATAATTTAATTAATCTAATTATTTCGTAGAATTTCCCTTTGTTCTTTTCGAATGTGTAAATGGTATTCAAATGAGGGTTGTTTTGTAACAATTCTTCATTTCCCTTTTTCACTAAAACATCAATTTGGGCATCCGGAAATAACCTTTTTAATTCTGCCAAAACTGGGGTTGCCAAAATAACATCACCAAGAAATGCTGTTTGTATGATTAGAATACGCTTCACAAGGTAAAATTAATCAAATGTGCATGGATGATGTAATTTCTACTTCAACAAACTGACGAAACCTCTTTTTATTATTTGAATAGCATTTCCGTCATGCATTTCGATCATATAAATATATGTTCCAGTTTCAGCCATATTTCCGCTTGAAGCAATTTTTCCATTCCATCCTTCAAGAGGGTCATTCGTTTGAAATACAACTTGTCCCCATCTATCAAAAATTGTAAAACGATAATCTGAAGGGTCTATATACGAAATTACTGGAATGAAAATCGGATTGATTCCTTCTGGTGTGAAAGCATTTGGCACATAGAGTATGGGTTCAAAAATCTCACATTGAATTTGCGAAGCACTTTTTAGAGGGTCATCATATAAATTATTGCCTTCAATAGCTTCAACATAATAACATACTTTACCATTAAATTCGGTATTGTTTAAATCATCTTGGTAGGTAAATTGTGTTGCTGGAATAAGAGCAATTGGAGGGCCGTCATATCCATTCCCCAGATCGCGATAAATCCTATAGGCTATAACAGTTCCGTCCCAAGAAAGATAGGAGTTCCAACTCAAATAATTGAGCATTCTTACCTCGTCCTTTTGTATAGAAAGTAAAATGGTTCTTGCACTATTAGATGCAGCTCCAAGACTTCCGCAACTATCTAAAATTCGAGTGCGATAGGTGTAGCTATATTTGTGAACATCAACATTGGTGTCCGTGTAAGTTATTAAATTAGAAGTAACAGGTACTTGCGCGATTTCCTCAAATAATCCAGCTTGATTCATTCTCTCGAATGATATGCCCGTTATTCCACCAGAATCATCAATCAAATGCAGAAGTTTAACATCTTCATCATTAACTGTAGCAACTTTTAAATAATGGTATGCAGATTGTGTTGGTGCAATTATGCTAAGACATACTTTATTAGAGAATGATTCTGAGCTATCAGGTGAAATTGCCTTTATAAAAAAGCAATAATCAGACAATTCAGTTATAGGCACTGTAATTGAAGTTGTTTCAGTTGTATCGAAAATGACCCAACTTTCAGTGTCTTTTTTACCGAATACTACATACTGAATTGGATTTAATGCGTCAATGCCTAACCAACCAATATAGGAAGACCAATCTAATTTGACTTCTTTCGTGCAAATGAGTAGCTCTGATTGAAGAAAAATAGTGGTGTGCACATCAGCCTTTGCTGATGTTTGGTAAGTTGGCGTTACTGCGGAAGTCAAGCAAGAGTCGAAAGCTGCAAGCGTATAGGATAATGGGCCAAGGTTTACATCAGGATTATATGTATAGTTGGTATTTCCTATGCCCCAAACGGTATCTAATTCTATTAAAAACCCCCCATTATCGTAAGTGTAAACTACATAGCCATAAGTATCAGATTGGCTATTCACATTCCAATTTAACGTCAGGTTATTTGTTAAGGTGTCTATACTCACTGAACTGATAATAGGGATATCTGGAGTCAGCATGTCTTCAAAGTTATCCCCAATAGTATTTGACGTAAAATCACAGGGAGAATTGCTTAAAATAATCTTGTAATTTAAAAAAGCCTCACAAATTTCTATTGTATCGGTGTAAAATGAATTTCCATAAATTACACTGTCTATTAGACTCCATGTTCCGGCAGGGTATTCACGATAGACGTAATAATAACTATTCATTCCTGCCAATGCAGCTAATGAAGGATCATTCCAGTTAAGAATAGCTGTGCCGTTTGAAGGATTATTTAGATTCAAATAAATAGTAGAAATTGTATCACTGTATCTTCTTGTGTTCCCATTGCATCCTGATATAACGGCGATGAAATAATCATTTTGCTGTGCAACTGCTGGGTCAGTCCAATTTGATGTGTTAATATTATTAATTGTCGCTAGAAGACCATTTTGAACTGAATAAATCTCATAAGAAATAAATGTTCCTGCCGGATCAGAAGCGGTGTTCCAATTAATTGTAACATTTCCTAAGGCATCTGTCTGAATACAATTTATTTCTGTGGCTTGAATTACTCCCGGATTTAATACGTTTACAGTGACCGTTGCATAGCTCACCTTAGGAACGTCACAATAATCATCTTGAATTCTGAAAACAAAGTTATATGGAATTAGATCTAATGCGTTTCCATCAGCTCCTATTAGATGATCACAAGTTGTTTGCCAATTAAAATTAGTTGAAACTCCTTGAACGCCAGAAATCAATGGAGAAGGATTTAATGTTGCACATGGTGAGATAGCACAACCAGTTGTACTCGATAATCCGGTCCCAAACATTGGACCTGAAGCTGAAAGAAGATTATTTTGTGGAGAACCATCTTGAAGTATTTCAAGATCAGAAGAAATCAAGTCAAAATTGACAAGGCTTCCAGCATTAACTGTTGTTATGTAGCTCGTTCCACCGGAGAAAGGTGGAGTAATTACAGGTGCATTATTGGCTGAATTACAAGCTATAACTACCAATTGCATTTCACGTTCCACCTCAGAGATTAAGATTCCATGGCGATAACTTTTAACAGTAATTTTCATAACGTAATTACCTGCTAAAAATGAAGTAAAAGTGAGTTCTCCAGATAAGTTATTTACTTGAGCTGAAATACTTCCTGGGCTGAGTATTGGACTTGGTGTTGGAGAATCATAAGAAAATCCTATTTCAAATGGAACTGGAATCGGATTTGTTGGAGGGGAGTAATTGCCACTTGGGAAATTATTAAAAGGAATACCAAAACCAACGGCAATAGAGTCGAGATCTGGGTCTATTGGATTCATATTGTATACATAAGCTTCACCTGCGCAACTCACAAAATAGGGTTCTTGTAAAAAAACAGGGGAAGAATCATTGCAATCGGTAGAACTGAATGGGTTAGTAAACATTTTCGCAGCAATCGTAATTCCATAAGTTGAAGGATTGACAATGTTTGTTATTACTCCGCTTCGCGAAAAGTTTTCGTAGGTAAAGACCCAACCTTGTGCTGGAGGGACTCCATTTAAAGTAATCGGTGCACTTTGATAAACAACTTTTTCAATCGCACCAATTCCATTTCCACCAGAAGTTCCAGAACCACAAACAAGTGGAGAGGGAGATCCGATAACAGGATTACAAGTTGGAGAAATATCTGTTCGTGCAGAAAATGGGAGGGTAATCGAAGTAACTGTCGGATGGTTCCATACTTTAATCGTTTCAGAAACAGAATTCACATCTGCACCATTGCAATCGCGATAAAATACTAACGTAAAAACATAATTACCACCTTGACAAGTCC
>CAMATR010000074.1 GCA_945861175.1 Chitinophaga pinensis
CTGATATTTTTCGTTTTTCTGTTGTTTTTTTCTGTCCTGGAGCAGTAAATAATTCAAAATGAATATTTTTCTCATTTACACCGTTTTCCTTTAAACTTTCTTTAACGCCCAATATCATCTCTTCAGGACCACAGAGATAGACAGCGTCAACTTCCTCATTTCTTAAAAATGCACGAAAAAGGTCGTCGCACTTTGCTTTATCAATTCGGCCTTTCTGTATTACATTCCCTAAATTTTCTCTTGAAAGAACATGAATGACACGCAGTCGCTCCATGTAATTATTTTTTAACGCCTCAATTTCTTCTCGAAAAATAATACTCCCGAAATTCTTGTTCCCATAAAAAAATGTTACAACCGAATCTGGTTCTTCTTTCAATATAGTTTTCGCTATCGAAAGGATTGGTGTTATGCCACTTCCAGCAGCAAAAAGGACATAGCTTTTTGAAGCAATTTTATTCGGTATCAAAGAAAAATTACCTGCAGGAGTCATTACATCTAAAGTGTCTCCCATTTTCAATGAGTCATTCGCATAATTGGAAAACAAACCATTTTCAACCCTTTTTACTGCAACCCGCCATTCGTTTTCAAATGGCGAAGAACAAAGTGAATAAGATCGTCTTGTGTCTTGACCACCTATAAGAGCCTTTAATGTCAGGTATTGTCCAGATTTATAAGCATAATCCGTCTTTAAAGACTCTGGGACTCCAAACGCAATGGAAACAGTGTCCTCTGTTTCGAGACGAACATCTGTAATCACAAGAGGATGAAATTTAGGTGTCATTTTGCTTTAATTTAGAAGCAAAAATAGTCATTTGTTTATGAAGATAAAAGCAATTAATACCCCCGGAAAGATGAGTTTAAAGTTCTTCTTTATGAACAGAAAACAACAAAAGCTGAATAATCTCTATAATAGTTAGATTTAAACTCATTTTCAACGCCTTGCTAATTCTTAAATGGCATAATTTAGAGAAACTCAGCGCAGTGTCTGAAGTAATTAGTTGTGTGCTGAACAAAGTCAAAGGTGATATGTTTTACGTTTAATTGAATTTTTATTACCCGATAACTCTATGTGGATTTTGAAAATTGAGTTTAGAATCTATATGAAGCGCATCCGAGAAATTGCACCTTTTTTTTTAGTTGATTTGAACTAATTGAATTTGGTCATTAAATTCATTAAATTTGTATTATAAGTGTAAAATAGTTATGAACGAACTAAGTATTGATAAGCTGAAAAGCAGATTTCAAGAGAAAATCGACAATGACATCAAGATTGAGCCAAATGATTGGATGCCTGATGATTATAGGCAAACTCTGATTAGGCAAATTTCTCAGCACGCACACTCAGAAATTGTAGGGATGCTACCAGAAGGTAATTGGATTACGCGCGCACCGAATCTTCGTCGAAAAGCCGTTTTACTTGCTAAAGTTCAGGATGAGGCTGGACACGGATTATATCTGTACAGTGCGGCGGAGACACTTGGTGCTGATCGGGAAGAAACCATTGACGATCTTCATACGGGCAAAGCGAAATATTCATCTATTTTTAACTATCCGACTTTAACTTGGGCTGATATGGGCGCTATAGGTTGGTTAGTTGATGGTGCAGCTATTATGAACCAAGTTCCACTTTGCCGTTGTTCATATGGTCCTTACGCAAGGGCAATGGTTAGGGTGTGTAAGGAAGAATCTTTTCACCAACGTCAGGGTTTTGAAATCATGTCGACTTTGGCAAACGGTTCTCCGGAGCAAAAAGCAATGGCACAAGATGCGTTGAATCGTTTTTGGTGGCCTGCTCTAATGATGTTTGGTCCAAACGACGCAGAATCAAAGCATACTGAACAATCAATGCGCTGGAAAATAAAGAGAAATACAAATGATGAATTGCGCCAACAATTTATTGATGTTACTGTGCCACAAGCAGCAATGATTGGACTTACTATTCCAGATAAAGACATGCAATTCAATGAAGATACTGGGAATTATATTCACGGACCTATAAATTGGGATGAATTTTGGGAAGTAGTAAAGGGCAACGGACCGTGCAACAAAGACCGTATTGATGTGCGCAGAAGAGCGAAAGAAAATGGTGAGTGGGTAAGAGAGGCAGCAAATGCCTATGCTGAAAAAAGAGCAAGAAGAAAAAGTGCATAATATATTTGAGAATCAATGAGTAAAAAAGAATGGCCACTTTGGGAAGTATTTATCCGGAGCAAAGCAGGATTGAATCACAAGCACGTTGGAAGTTTAAGAGCAGCCGATGCCAAAATGGCAGTTGTAAATGCTAGAGATGTATATACGAGAAGATCTGAAGGTATTAGTATTTGGGTGGTTGAATCGAAGGATGTTTATGCATCTGATCCTTCTGATGCTGACTCATTATTTGAGCCAGCAGATTCTAAAATTTACAGACATCCAACATTTTATGACGTTCCAGATGGAATTTCTCATATGTAAGTAAACATTATTGAAATGAGTTCACTTTTTGAATACACGCTTCGTTTAGGAGATGATAGTTTAATACTTGGTCATCGCCTATCTGAATGGTGTGGTCATGGACCTGTTCTTGAAGAAGATATTGCTATGACAAACATCGCCCTCGACTTAGTTGGTCAGGCAACTTCGCTATTAAATTATGCAGGGGAGGTTGAGGGTAAAGAACGAGACGGTGATTCCCTTGCTTTTCTTCGTTTTGATAGGGAATATAAAAATTTACTGCTAGTTGAACAACCGAATGGGGATTTTGCAATTACAATGGTTCGTCAGTTTTTATTTGATGCATATCGAAAACCACTTTTCGAAAGAATGCAAAACAGTAAAGACACAATGCTTGCTTCAATTGCTGAAAAATCTTTAAAAGAAACGCGATATCATTTAAAGCATTCTTCTGAATGGGTGATTCGCATGGGTGATGGCACCGAAGAATCGAATCGTCGTGCTCAAGAGGCCGTCAATACTCTATGGCGTTACACTTCAGAGTTATTTATTATTGATGAGCTAGAGTCGAAAATGGCAGATCAAGGAATTTCCCCAAACTTGATGGAAATTGAAGATGATTGGAAAAAGACTGTCGATGCTGTTTTTAAGGAAGCCACGTTAACAATTCCTAAAAATAATTGGAAACAATCTGGAGGTAGAAATGGAATGCACTCTGAACATTTAGGTTATATTTTGACAGAATTGCAATACATGCAACGGGCATATCCTAATATGAAGTGGTAAGTGAGAAGGAAATATGGCAATTGCTTGAGCAGGTATCAGACCCTGAGATTCCTGTCCTAAGTGTAATTGATCTTGGTGTGGTAAGAGGTGTTATACTTGAAAAAGGTATGTGTAAAATTATTATCACACCTACTTATTCTGGTTGCCCGGCAATGAAAACAATTGAGGAAGACATTATACTTAAATTGAAAGAAAACAATATCAATCATGTGAAGGTGGATCTTGTTTTATCTCCGGCTTGGACAACTGACTGGCTTTCAGAAAATGGTCGTGATAAACTCAGAGAATATGGAATTGCTCCTCCCGAAAATGAAATAGATAAATCTGTATTGTTTGCCGACCCACCAAAAGTTCCTTGTCCGCAATGTGGCTCTAAAAACACAAGAATGGTTTCTTTATTTGGAAGCACAGCATGCAAATCACAATATCAATGCAATGATTGTCTAGAGCCTTTTGACTATTTCAAGTGTTTGAAATAGCAATCATTACATCATCCTATTATTGATTTCTTTTTTTTGAAAAAATTGGATTTTAGAAATCTCGAGTTTATTACCCTAAAAATGGATATCGGTAATCTGTTGCCGGCACAAATGTTTCTTTAATCGTTCTAGCAGAAATCCAACGCATAAGATTCATAGCAGCTCCCGCTTTATCATTAGTTCCTGAACCTCTTGCGCCACCAAATGGCTGCTGCCCAACAACAGCGCCCGTTGGTTTGTCGTTGATGTAAAAATTCCCAGCAGCATGCTGCAATTTCTTAGTCGCCAAATTAATAGCATATCTGTCATTTGAGATAATAGAACCAGTTAATGCATACTCAGAAGTTTCATCCAACAATTCAAGAGTTTCTTCGAATTTATTTTCTTCGTAAACATAAATAGTTAAAACTGGTCCAAAAATCTCTTCACACATTGTTCGGAATTTTGGATTCGTTGTTACCACTGTCGTTGGTGAAATGAAATATCCTTTTGAATTATCATAGGTTCCACCTGTTATAATCTCTGCATCGGATTGTGCTTTGCAATAATCAATGTAACCAGAAATTTTGTCAAATGCTTTTCCATCAATAACAGCATTAATGAAATTAAAGGTGTCATCTGGAGTGCCAATTTTAAATGAATTGACTTGTTCTACAAAAATTCGTTTCACATCTGGCCATAAATTCGATGGAACATATGCTCTTGATGCAGCGGAACATTTTTGTCCTTGAAACTCAAAGGCGCCTCTTGAAAGGGCTGTAGCAACTTCGGCAGGATCTGCACTTTTATGGACCATTACAAAATCTTTCCCTCCAGTTTCCCCTACAATTCGCGGATATGATCGGTAGGTTTCAAGATTATTTGCAATGTCTTTCCATAATTTTCTAAAAACACCTGTAGAGCCTGTGAAATGTAATCCAGCAAAATCTTTGTGTTTGAAAATTACTTCACCTGCAATTTGACCACTTACTGTTACCATGTTAATTACTCCATCGGGAACTCCGGCCGCTTTGAATAATTCCATAATCACTTGTGCAGAATATATTTGCGATTCTGCCGGTTTCCATACTACAACATTTCCCATCATAGCTGGAGCTGCAGATAGATTAGCTGCAATAGAAGTAAAATTGAAAGGAGTCAAAGCAAAGATAAACCCTTCAAGTGGTCTGTATTCTAAACGGTTCCACATTCCAGGCAACGATTCTGGTTGTTCACGATATATCTGAGTCATATATTGAACATTGAAACGGAAAAAATCAATCAATTCACATGCTGCATCTATTTCAGTTTGATAAACATTTTTAGATTGACCTAACATTGTAGCAGCATTTATTCTGTCTCTGAAAGGTCCAGCCAAAAGATCAGCAGCTTTCAAGAAAATTGCAGCCCGTTCCTCCCAAGGTAAATTCGCCCAGTCTTTTTTTGCTTTTAATGCCGCATTTATGGCTTGCTCTACATGCTCAGCAGCGCCTATATTGTATTGTCCTAGAACCTTTTGATGATCATGCGGAGAAGTCAGCTTTTTTTTATTTTCAGTTCGAACTTCTTTTCCACCAATATGCAACGGTACATCAATCGGAGATTGTTGATACATAGCATGATATTTTGAAAGTAGACTTTCTCTTTCCGGAGAGCCTGGAGCGTATGATTTTACTGGTTCATTTTTAGCAACTGGCACATTAAAGATAGCGTTCGACATAAAAAATTATTTTTTGCAAAAGTAACGATTGTTGGTTATCCTTGCAATCATGACAGCAGATAAGCTTAAACTAGTAAATCAGAAATTGTCAAAATGGTTTAATCAGCTTAAAATCATTTTGTTATTAGCTTGCATGTGCTGTTTCTTGCCTAATTTATATGCCCAACAATCGAAAGAATATGTCAGGAAAGCCATTGAAAATTGGAATTTGTTCATGCGAAATGATTTAAATGCCCTCCGAGACGATGCATTTAGAACAATGAAAAGAGCTTACGCTGAAAATAATCGATTTGCTTTAAATGTAGGAAAGCGAAATCTTGGGACATATTTAAGTCGAACTGGTCGACATGAGAAAGGCCTCAACTTTTTGCGAGAGGCAGCGGTATTTTTTACAATTATTAATGATGCCGAACTTGCAGCTGAAACTTGGAATGAGACCGGAAACGCAATGTTATCGAGAGGAAACCCGAAAGAATCTATAACATTCTATATGCGCTCTATGAAAATTGGCAAGGAGTCATCTAATAAAACTGCTTCTTTTTTGGCTGAGTCAAATTTAGCTCAAGCATGGCTGCAACTTGGGGACACGCTCAAAGCGTTGGCTTTATTAAAACATTATAAAACTCAATGTCTGCGATTGGAGAAGTGGGAATCAACCTCAAACGCATATGCATTGCTCGGACAAATTGAAGAGGCAAGAGCTAATAAAGCATTGGCAATGGAATATTATGAAAAGAGCGCTAGTTATGGGAAACGCTCCAATTCAGTTTTATCAATTGCCCAAGCAAAAAATAATTTAGCAATCGTTTACTTTAATCAGAATGAGTTTGACGCATCATTAAAATTATTTCGAGATGCTTATTCGTTAAGGTGCCAATCAGGGAATATTCGCTCAATTGCGGAGAGCCTATTCAATTTCGGCGATTTTTATTTTCAGCTTAAACAGCCTAAAAAAGCGTTGTCATCATTTCGGAGAGCTCAGATTTTTGCCTATAATAAAAAATTGATTATCGAATATAAAGATGCAACAATCGCATTGGTAGAGGTACTTAAGAGTGAGGGCAAGTTTCTTGAAGCCTTAACTGAAATGGAGCTTCTTGTAAAGAGGCAAAATAGATTCAACCAAGAGGTGAATTATAGATTTGAGAAAGAAAACAATTCAATGATTGACCTCGAAAGAGTTGAATCTTCAATAAATACTGATTTGCTTTTGAATGAAAAATCGAATTCGGTTCAGAATATTAGTTGGATTATTTACGGGGTATTTTCTCTTCTTATCATGGCTATGATAACAATTGCTTTGCGAAAAAATTGATTAATTCAATTTGGCAGGATAAATCATATTGAAAACTGGAATATGTACCTCAAATAATTTACCTGTTTTAAGGTTTCTAAATGTATAAAAACCTTTCATAAGGCCAAGTTCTGAGAAAAGTTCACATCCGCTGGTGTAACTATATTGATCGCCAGATTGAATAACAGGTTGTTCACCAATTACACCTTCGCCACTGACAAAATTAGGTTCGTTTAAAGAGTCAAAAATATACCAATCACGATGCATCAATTGAATAGTAAAATCATTCATGTTTTGCATTTTCACATGGTAATTAAAAAAAAACTGACTTCCGGAGATCTGAGATAGATCCTCCCTGAAATGGGTGGTAATCGTAATTTGAACGCCTTCTGTTATTGCTGTATTCATGTTCAATATTAAGGTTGACGAAAGTTAAAATTATAATTACGATTTTCCAATTAATTTATTGTGAACTTTTAATTAATTAACATTCGTTATTTTCATATCTTAGTTTGGCATAACATTTGCAAATGTCATTTTTTAAAAAGTTAAATCATGAAAACATTATTACTTTCTATTTTTATTGGTTTGGCAGCAATAACATTTAGTTTATATGCTCAACAATCATCTTCGTTGGATAGAGTTAATTCACTGAAAAGAGATTTAATAAAATGGGATCCTATAAGAGGTGAATGGTTAGCGAATAGTATG
>CAMATR010000075.1 GCA_945861175.1 Chitinophaga pinensis
TAAGCCCCAATCGAATAAACATTCTTCATCATCAAATCCCAAATCTTGTTCTTAGGATTAGTTATCGTTGGCTTCAACAACTTCAATAGTAAAGCCTGTTGACCAGCTATTCCGTCAGTAGAAAATTCTCCAACTTGATAAGTTTCACCTTGATAGGTATACTCGTATGCCACGGCCAGCACCTCATCATTATTGAGAGGGAGGTTGAGGGAAATATAACCCAAAAGTGCATTATATGAAAATTCTTGTTCAGTAAGTATCCTTGCATTTTCAACTTTCTCGTAATGCACTGCTTGCTCAAATGGCCCTGGTGAAGAACCTTGATTACTCAGAGCTGAAACAGCGTTTGCAAATCCTCTCACTAAAGGTTGATTCGATGCCCACTCATACAATCCATTACGATCATTATCAGGCAAATCTTGGGTAGAATAGCCTCCCGGATTACCTTGACAATTGGATTGTTTAGATTCTCCAAGGTCAGAAAATGCAATAATATTTCTTGTATTTTCCGTCATGTTTGTTCGATTGGTTAACCAAACTTCCATTCTCGTAATATAAGCGGAAGAACTAACAATTGGCACTGTCGACATAGCCTGGTCATAGTGATCATGGTGATACAAATTCACAAAATAATGCCTATTAGCCTCATAATTATCTGCAGATAGTTCGAATTTCTGAACTTGCGCTTTACCAGAGATATTGATTTCCTGGCGTTTTCCTTTTGATGAGGCGGCTATCAAATCAACAGTAGCGCGGCCAAATTTCAATTGTGTTTTCGCACCAAATAAGGTTTGGGAACCTTGTATCAAGGAAGTGGGAAGTTGCATTGCCACATTCCCCAACTCTATTTTCTGCATAATTTGATCCTCATTTCCAGTATATTCCAATTTGGAAATGTTATCAAAATCAAATGCTGCTTGAGTATTGTAGCTTGTTCCAACCTTCAACTTAGTTCCAATTTGTCCGACAAGATTGAGTTGGATTTGCTGCTGAAAATCAAAACGTGTTATCTTTCTTTGTTTGACGGGTAAAATTGGATTATCATACCTCGATGAATTTATTCCGAAGGAGAGTTCAACTGATCCTTGCGGACGAATAGTAATTTGATCAGATCCAAAGAAATTTTCAAAAGCTTTACTGCCAATTTTAATAGGGAACTCCATTGGTTGACTTGATGCAGTTTGTTCATCAATTTTATCTTTCCAGTTTTGGCTTTGTGATTTTTTTCTTTCGTATTCAAGATACTCTTCCAAGGTCATCATGGAAGGATTTCGATAATTTAAACCATCTCCAATTGTTTCTTTGAAAACATAGGTGCCCGTCGATGGGTCATAAACGATGGTTTGTTCAACCGAAGAAGGGTCGCCAAGGTCAAAACTTTGCGGCTGCGTCAATGTTGGATCTTGCGCATTTTCTATGGGATAAATGAGTGTATCTTGCGACCAACTGGTCATTACATTGAAGCATGTGAAAGCAAGCAACAAAGAAGTTGCTCTACAAACATTTTTCAGCTGTAATTCAGTTCTCAACAAATTATAAAATTTTCAGCGCTTCTTTTATTAAATTTTCGACTGTTTCTTCTCCAGTAGAAATTTTGTCAATGGCTCTCTCTGCATTCTTCTTATCAAATCCTAAGGAAACCAATGCTGTTAACGCATCAAACTTGTTCGTATTGCTTTGAGAAAAAATATTTTCCGAGCTAAATACCATTTTAACTACTTTATCCTTGAGATCTATTATCACTCGCTGAGCAGTTTTTACTCCAATTCCCTTAATACTTTGAATAGTTCTAACATCTTCAGCTTGAATTGCATGTGCTATTTCGTCGGGAACGAGAGATGAAAGCATAATCATTGCAGTATTTGGCCCAATACCTGAAACACCTATCAAATGAGTAAACATTTCACGTTCTTCTTTTGAGGCAAAACCATATAAAACATGGGCATCTTCACGAACAATAAGTTTAGTAAAAACTTTAACTGATTCTTCAGAAGTGATGGTAGAGAAAGTATTCAAGGAAATTTTAACTTCATAACCTACGCCACTGCATTCAATAATTAATTCAGTAGGATTTTTTTCAATCAATCTGCCATTTAGGTGTCCAATCATCTTTACTTGTTTTGAGCATCAACTACTGCCACTTTCACCATATTAATAATCTCTCGCACAGAAGAGCCTAATTGCAGAACATGCACTGATTTCTTAAGGCCAACCAGCACAGGGCCAATTGCTTCTCCTTCAGTCATTTCTTGTAATAGTTTATAGGCGATGTTTCCGGAAGAAAGGTTGGGGAAAATCAACGTATTCACTTCCTTATTGGCTAAATGTGAAAAGGCAAATTTCTCCATCATTAAGTCATTATTTAATGCAAAATTTGCTTGAACTTCACCATCTACAACGAGATTTGGGTATTTCTCGTGCAAAATATCCACGGCTTTAGCCATTTTCACTGCATCCTCACCCTTCGAAGATCCAAAATTTGAATAACTCAATAGGGCAATTCGGGGTGTCACTTTAAATTTACGGATTGTTTTGGCTACATTATTTGTAATCTCGGCTATTTCCTCAGCAGTTGGATTCATATTGATCGTCGTATCCGCCATAAACAAGGGACCTCTTTTGGTAACCAAAATGTAAACCCCTGCTACAATATTGACATCTTTCTGTAAACCTATTGTTTGAATTGCTGGTCGCACAACATCACGGTAATTTCTTGTGACACCTGAAACCATAGCGTCAGCTTCACCCATCTCTACCATCATTGCGCCGAAGTGATTTCGCTCTCGCATTATTTGAATAGATTCATATTCTGTAAAGCCTTTTCGCTTGCGCTGCTCAAAGAAAGATTTACCATATTGAATGCGTCGATCTTCTTCTTCCTCCGACTTGGGATCGATTATTTGAACATCATGAAATTCAATGCTGTATTCCTTGATCAATTCCTCGATTTTTTTTCTTTTCCCAAGTAATATTGGAAAGGCAACACCTTCTTCCCAAGCAGTTTGCGCAGCCTTTAATATTTTAACATTGTCTGCTTCGGCAAATACTACTCTTTTCGGATTTGATTGTGCCTTTTCAGTAATATTCCTAATCAATTTGTTATCAATTCCCAATCGTTTTTTTAAATGTGTTTCGTATTCATCCCAATCGGAAATAGGACTTTTAGCAACTCCCGATTCCATTGCTGCTCTTGCTACTGCTGGAGCAACGTGGTATAATAATCTGGGATCTAGGGGTTTTGGGATAATTTGCTCTCGACCAAACGTGATGCTTTTTTCCCCATAAGCCTCAACTACTTCCTCTGGAATTGACTCTTTAGCTAAACTTGCAATTGCTTTTACTGCAGCCAATTTCATTTCTTCATTGATTGTTGTTGCTCTCACATCCAAAGCACCTCTAAAAATGAATGGAAAACCCAATACATTATTCACTTGATTCGGATGATCTGAGCGACCTGTAGCCATAATAATATCCTTACGAACCGAAGTTGCATCCTTGTAGGATATTTCCGGTTCAGGATTAGCCAACGCAAAAACAATTGGATCCTTTGCCATCAATGAAATCATTTCTTTTTTCACGAGCCCACCTCTTGATAGTCCTAAAAAAACATCTGCCTTCTTGAAGGCCTCTGTAAATTCTATGTCTTTTTTATGCCCAGAAAAAATTTGTTTCATCTCGTCGAGATCATCCCGGCCAGACCAAATGAGTCCTTTTGAGTCAAACATAAATATATTTTCCAATGTAGCTCCTAGCGCATGGTATAACTTGGCGCATGAAAGAGCAGAGGCTCCAGCACCTGAGACAACTATCTTTACTTTATCGATTTTCTTTTTTGCAAGCTCAAGAGCATTAATAAGTGCCGCAGATGAGATAATAGCTGTGCCATGCTGATCATCATGCATTACAGGAATGTCCAACTCCTCTTTCAATCTCCTTTCAATTTCAAAAGCTTCTGGTGCTTTTATGTCTTCTAAGTTAATTCCTCCAAAAGTAGGAGCAATCGCTTTGACGGTTTGAATAAATAATTCTGGATCCTTCGCATCTACTTCAATATCAAAAACATCAATGTCAGCAAATATTTTAAAGAGTAGGCCTTTACCTTCCATTACAGGTTTTGATGCAAGAGGTCCAATATCACCAAGACCTAAAACAGCTGTTCCATTTGAAATAACCGCAACTAAATTTCCCTTACTCGTATACTTGTAGGCATCTTCAGGGTTTTCTGCAATTTTTAAACAAGGTTCAGCAACACCTGGTGAGTATGCCAATGAAAGATCTCTTTGTGAAGAATATGGTTTTGTTGGAATTACTTCAATTTTTCCTGGTTTTCCCGAAGAATGATAATCCAATGCGTCCTGTTTGCGAATTTTTGCCATATTAACTGTTTCGTTAAGCAGCATAAAATTACTAAAACTCAATGGAGTAGCCGCACGAGTTAACAATCAAAAACAAAAAACCCGCCATATGCTTCTGCGTATGACGGGTTTAACCCATAAAAAGGGAATGTTATTGAATTATAAGTTTTTGAGTAGAAACTAAGCTTTCTGTCTTCAGGGTAACAATATAGTTGCCAGCCCTTAAGTCTTTCACAGAAATTATAATGTTTTGAAGACCCTCTGCATTATCAATAATTTGGTTATGAACTGTTCTTCCAGCAAGATCAGTAACCGCTATTTCATAATTACTCCCTTTTCCTTCAAAGCTAACATTTACTATGTCTGAAGAAGGATTTGGATAAATGTTCAACCCGATTTGATTGGTTTCGATCAGTCCAGCAGTTCCACCGACATTGATGTTATCCACATACAGGTTGTTACCATAAGCCGATGTAGCTGTAAATTTAATATGCAATTTAGAAGCACTTGCATAACTAGCTAAGCTTACAGACTCATTTCTCCAATTTGAAGCAGCCGGTGTAAAGGAAGTGGTCGCAGCTGCTAGAGTTGCTAAAGTAGAGCCTTGTTTTGAATATACCGAATACCAATTGGATCCACAATCTGTAGAAACAAATACCTCTAATTTATCATTTTCGGAAGAATACTGACGATAAGCCACATCAAAGGTCATGATCGTATTTGTCATCGTTGACATGTTTATAGGGGCAATAAAAACATCCCCTTTTTTCCCAGCAGCAAAGTTAAAGTTGTCATATTTAATCGATCCAGTGTTTGTTGTAACTCTTGCCCAGTTATCTTGCGTTGGAGAGTAAAGATGGTAATTAGCATAAGGGAATGCAGAATTCGAGAAGTTTTGAGATAAGGCAACGGTAGTTCCTGCTGCGGAAATTGTTGCAAACGTTGTAGACGAGCTTCCAATTGGTGAAGTTGATCCAGAACCATTTATATCTGTTAAATAAGAACTCAACGTATGAGAGCCTGAAGAAACTGCTGTAGTAGGTATATTAAAGTTCGTTGTTCCGCCCACAGCTATAGTTCCAACAAATGATGCGGTCTGAACTGATCCTCCATCAATTTGGTAATTAACAGTAGCTGAAGTAATCACAGTGCCCCCATCATTTGATAAAACAGCCGTAGCGCCGGACAGATCTGTAGCGCAGCTATAGTTCGTTGGCACTGTTAAACTTTCGACAACTGCATAATTATCTAAAACAACTGGATCAGAAATTCCTGCTTGAAAAACCTCTTTTGTCGAAGTGTTTTGAACCCATGCAACAAATCCTAGCTCATTCAAGTTGTAGATATAAGAAGGAATAACAACATTCGAAAAAGTAAATGTTTGAGAACCACCAGCAGAAGCAAAATTTGATGCAACTACAGCATTCCCTGTCCAGGCTGAAAGCATTTTACGCATTACATTGTGAAATTCCGTTTCTCCATTCGAACCTGGTGCAGATGCGAAAGAAATTGTTCTTTCAACCATTCCCACATGCAAAACTGTACTTGCAGGATTCCAAACTCCAGGAGCTGAAATGGTAACCGTTACATCAGCAGTTGTAAACCCAGAATTTATGATGTGTGAAATTGTCATATTAATAGGAGAAGCAACAGCATAACGATTGTCTATGTTTGCTTGATTTGCATCTTGATTCGTTCCATCAATTACACGGTCAGGAACCCCCGAGATATTGTAGTAACTAGCACGTGTGTCAATTTCAGAAGGATTTTGCAAGTACATAGGATCGTACCCTGGCCAGCTCACTTGATATTTAATCGCAACAGCTTTAGCTGTGTTTGCAGCTAATAACGCTTCCATGGCTGGATTTTGAGACGCACATGGACCGCAAGAAGCTTGAGAAAAGCTTTCTACTAATACTTTTCTTTGTTGAGCGAAAGATGAACCTACGAGCACGAGAGCGCTAAGAGATAATAAAAGTTTTTTCATAACTGTCAGTAATTTTAGATTGTTTCAAAGGTATGATAGGTTTCTCGTAATTTCCAATAAAACAAATCAAAAAAAGATGTTGATTATTGGAATGCTAAATTTGTTTTTAAATTAATAACTTTATAAACATGATGACCAAATTGATTTTTTTAACTGGGGCTGGAATGAGCGCTGAAAGCGGTATTAGCACTTTCCGGGACAGCGGGGGATTATGGGAAAATAATAGAATTGAAGATATTGCCACACCAAATGCTTGGGCCAGCAATCCTGAACGTGTTCAAGAATTTTATAACTCTCGCAGAAAACAAATTATGGCGGCCCAGCCAAACGAAGCTCATCTTGCATTGAAGAAGCTAGAAAAGAATTTTTCCGTAGAAGTAATTACTCAAAATATTGATGATTTGCATGAGAGGGCTGGCTCTACAAATGTGCTTCACCTTCATGGAAATATTCGCTTTTCAAAAAGTTCGGGACCAAACCAAGAGTGTGCCTATTACCCAATTGATGGGTGGGAATTAAAAACTTCAGACAAATGTCCCGATGGTTACTCTTTAAGACCCCATGTAGTATGGTTTGGGGAAGCTGTTCCTATGTATCAAATTGCTGCTGAACGAATAAAAAATGCGGATATTCTAATTGTTATAGGCTCATCACTGCAAGTTTATCCAGCGGCAGGATTGATTCATAATGCTAGAAAAGAATGCCGAAAATTTCTTATAGACCCCAATGGGGATGAACTTGGTGTTTCCAAAGAATTCGAAGTTATAAATGCAAGTGCTTCCCAAGGTCTAAAAACTTTTTTAAATCACCTTTAAATAAAAGAGCGGAGACAAATCCGCTCTAAATCTAATTGATTAATTATTTCTTTTTCAGTTGACCCTTTACAAACAATTCAATAGCTCCCGTCATTGAAGGTGCGTTAGGCTGAGGCGCATGAAGATCCAAACGTAAATTGTGCTTTACTACTGCGTTCGCAGTGGTTGGTCCAAACGCTGCTATTTGAGTATCGTTTTGTTTGAAATCTGGAAAGTTTTTTAACAAAGATTCTATTCCACCTGG
>CAMATR010000076.1 GCA_945861175.1 Chitinophaga pinensis
ACGCAGCCAATAACTCTTATATTTTTGAGCATTCAGTTGGGGGTGAGCAGGATGTCTTTATCCATTCTTTTCAACTTGGAAAGTTTTTGAATGACCCTGACTTTGGGGTTGTTGATGGTTCTTTTTCGCTTTCAGGAGAAACATTTTCATCAGGTAATATTGATTTCAATTCAATTAATGGAACTGTGAATCGTTTTGAATACTTGAATTACGCCTACAATTCTATTTTAATTCAAGAAGGTAGCTTTAAGAATAACGTACTTACAGCAAAAGTTGATATTAAAGATGACAATCTTAATCTGACTTATAATGGAATGATTGATTTCAAAGGGAATCAGCATATGCAATTTTCTATTGACCTAACAAAAGCAATTTTAGAAAACTTAAACATTAGCGTAAAAGAGGAAGCGCGTTTGAGCTCAATTTTCTCTGTTGATATAACGGGTACGTCAGCCAATACTTTAGCAGGAGAAATTAAACTAAATGGATTACTCTATACTGAAAATGGAAAAGAAATAAGGGTCCCGAGTCTTACTTTAGCTGTTGAACGTGGTGATGCAAAAGATGGTTTCTATATCAACAGTGAGTTGGCGAAGCTAAGCATAGAAGGTAAAGTTGATTTCTCGACAATTATTTCGGATGTTTCAGAGCAATTTCAGAAAGTATTCCCTTCGATTGCCGCTAAACAAATAAAGAATTCAAAAGATAAAAAGAAGCAAGCGGCTCTCAGCCATTTTACCTATGAAATTCAAACAAAAAATCTAGATGACTTTTTAACCATTTTTGCGCCAGATTTGATAATTGAACCAAACACAATTTTAAAAGGTTCTTATGATGGTCGTTTATCTAATTTTTCACTACGATTAATTTCAAAAGAAATTGATTACATGGGTATACTATTTATCGGTGTGGATTTAGGTCAAGAATTAACGAGTACTGAAATTGCGGCTAATTATAAACTGAATTCATTTCACTATAATGACTCCATTGTATTAGAAGATGTTAGTTTCAAAACCCGAGGAACGCAAAGCCTTCTGAATTCAGAACTTTCTTGGGATCTTGGAAGAGAAAACGAATCGCACATTGCGTGGAAGACTGCTATTTTCAATAATAAGCACTTAAATTTCGAACTAATCCCTTCCTATTTTAGTGTCAATCATCAGCGATGGGAAATTGAAAATCAATCAGACTTAACAATTACTGATAATGAGATTCATATTTCTAAACTCAAAATTGAACGGAATAGCCAATACATTTCTTTGGATGGTTGCATTTCTCGGAACGATGCTGACAAATTGAATTTTCGCTTAAACGAAGTCAATCTTACCGAAATTGGTGAATTAATCGGTTCAGATGTTGATATAAAAGGAACAGTGAATGGTTGGGGATACATTTCTAATCCATACACCGACCTGAGTTATATCGGAGATGCCGCGATACAAGAATTATATTTAAATGATCACGAAGTTGGGGATGTCTATCTGCAATCTGAATGGAATAAAGGGAGTGAAAGCATAAGCTTAATGGGCGATTTGACCTACAGAGGAAATCAAACGTTCAAATTTGACGGTAATTATTTTCTCGAAAGAGAGCAAGATAATTTAGACTTTAACCTGCTCTTTGATGAAACAGATCTTCAATTTACAAATGCCTTTATGGATCCGGATGTCATAAACAATATAAAAGGGGTTGTCGATGGCCGTTTAAAAGTAATAGGAACACCAGATTTTCCAAAACTAGAAGGTGAAGTCAGTTTAATTGGCGGAAATGCAAAGGTCGAAATATTAGGAGTGAATTTTGGATTGAATGGGAAAGTTTCTGCCGATGAATTTGGTTTTTATATGAACAATATGCCCGTAAAAGACGAAGACGGAAACACAGGTTCATTAATAGGATCGATTTATCATACGCAATATGCTGATTGGAACTTTGATTTACAGTTTGATCTTGAAAAAAATATTTCGTTATATGATGCTGGGGTAGTCAGTTTCGTTCCGAATAATAACACGATGAGTAAATTTCTCATTCTTAATACAAAATACAAGGACGGCGATTATTACTTTGGGAAAGCCTATGTAACAGGTACGGCTAATATCTTTGGTTATTCCGACAACATAGATATTACTGTTGACCTTAAAACACAAAAGGGAACATCTGTTAACTTCCCTATGTATGGAATGGCGGAACTTGAAGAGGATGAAAGCTATATTACTTTCAAGAAAAAAGGATACTTAAATGATGTAATAGAGCCAAAAATCGATTTTACTGGCGTGAATCTTGACCTCAACTTCAGAATTACTCCTGATGCAAAGATGAAAATTACTTTTAATGAAGTGACTGGAGATGAAATAATAGCAGACGGAAATGGCGATATCGCAATAAAATTAGACAATCTGGGAAATCTTAAAATGGATGGCACATACCGCGTAAAACAGGGACTTTACAATTTTGCCTTAGGACCTATCAAACAGCCATTTTACATAGAAGATGGAGGAACAATCTCATGGACTGGTGATCCATACAATGCAACTTTGGATCTCAAAACATATTATGAAGTTTATGCAAACTTTGCAGAAATAACCCCAGATCAACTTCAAAATAGCTCAGCAGGAAGCAATCAAAAAGTACAATGTTACCTGGGACTTACAGAATATCTAATGAAACCTACTATTGGATTCGATATCAAGGCGCCAAAGGCAGATGAATCAGGAAAGGCGCTTATTTCGCGAATTACAGCTGATAAAGATGAATTAAATAGACAATTTTTCTCTTTGCTTCTATGGAAGCGTTTTCAGCCTTTGAAAGGAACTACAGCCGCTGGTGGTTCGGCTGCAATGGACCTCGTATCTAATCAAATAAACTCAATGCTTTCGCAAGTATCAAAGGATTATAAACTCAACGTCAATCTTGACGCAAATCAAATTACTGGTGAGAGTGCTTATGAGTTCGGAGTGTCTAGAGGTTTTATGGATAATAGGTTGATTTTAAATGGAAGTTTTGGAGTGGAAAATATTTCAACCTCAAGCCAATCTACTAGTGCCTTAATTGGTGATGTTCGACTCGAGTACCTTCTAAATGAAAGCGGCACTATTCGTGTGAATGTATTCAATGAATCAAATGATTATTCTATCATACAGGAAAAAAACCTAGGTGCTTTTACTCAAGGTGCTGGAATTCATTATCAAGAAGACTTCGGTAATTTTGATGATTTCAAGTTAGCCCAATATTTTCTTGATATTTTCCGATCGCCAGCTAGTAAAAAGTATCCAGTAAGAAGAAAAAATAGGCAAACTCCCCTCCCACCAGCAGAATAAATTATTTTGAGTTTATTTGTCGTACTTAACTTTATTCAAAGTTATCATGGCTGCTAGTCGTCTTAAATCAATTCTGTACATTTACATCTATCCTTAATTCCTGAAATGAAAAAAATACTTATTGCAAACCGAGGTGAGATTGCTAGAAGAGTAATCCGGACATGTAAAAAAATGAATATTGCTACCGTTGCAATATTTTCAGATGCTGATCGCAATTCTCCGCATGTTTTAGAGGCTGACGAAGCAGTTTATGTTGGCGCCAGCCCATCCTCTGAGAGCTACCTAAAACAAGACCTTATAATCCAATATTGCAAGGAACTCGGCGTAGATGCTATTCATCCGGGCTATGGTTTTCTTTCAGAAAATGCGGGGTTTGCAAGAAAACTGGAGGCGGAAGGAATCAAATTAATTGGTCCTTCGCCAACATCCATGGAAATAATGGGAGATAAACTCAGCGCAAAGCAAGCCGTAAAATCATTTAATGTCCCACTTGTTCCGGGAGTTGATGAAGCGATTAGTGATGTCGATAATGCAATTAAAGTTGCCGAAGAAGTTGGATACCCCATTTTAATAAAAGCCTCTGCAGGTGGAGGTGGAAAAGGGATGCGTTTGGTTGAACGTTCTGAGGAATTTGCTGAGCAAATGCGCTTGGCTCAAAATGAAGCTAGATCTTCCTTTGGTGATGATACAGTTTTTATAGAAAAGTTTGTGACTAAACCAAGACATATTGAAATACAAGTTTTCGCTGATAGTCATGGAAATATTGTTTATCTCTTTGAAAGGGAATGTTCTATTCAACGGCGTCACCAGAAAGTCGTCGAAGAAGCTCCAAGCGTACTTTTAACTCCTGAATTAAGAAAAGAAATGGGAGAGGCGGCTGTAGCTGTATGCAAGGCTTGTAATTACGAAGGTGCAGGAACAGTTGAATTTCTTGTAGATGGTGATATGCGTTTTTATTTCCTTGAGATGAATACGCGTTTACAAGTGGAACACCCAGTTACCGAGGAAATTACTGGTACCGATTTGGTTGAATGGCAAATACGCGTAGCGCGAGGTGAGAAATTACCAAAGATGCAAGATGAATTAAGTATTCATGGCCATGCAATTGAAGTGCGCGTTTACGCTGAGGATACCCTCAATGGCTTTACGCCAGACATAGGGAACTTGAAAAGATACCGAATCCCAAGTGGCAGGAGTGTTCGTGTTGACGATGCTTTTATGGAAGGAATGGATATCCCAATATATTATGATCCAATGATTGCCAAGCTAGTTGTTTGGGGGAAAACAAGGGAGGAAGCAATTAACCGCACTCTTAAAGCTATTGACGAATACCAGATTTCTGGATTAAAAACAACGCTAGATTTTGGTAAATTTGTTCTGAAGCACGAGGCTTTTCGTTCTGGTAATTTTGATACCAATTTCATAAAATATTATTTCGAGGATCCAAGGATAATACATACTGCTATGGAAGAAGAGTTGGATGCACTTCAACATGGCATCAATCAAATTTGGGATTCCATAAAAGAACGTGATAAAAAGGAGTTTGCTTCAAGAGAAATAAGCAGTTCATGGAAGAATGCCCGCATCTAGCGGTAGCACTAAATATTCACTTAAGAATTCAATGAAAACAATTCTCACTTTTATGGTGGAATTTTAATTGATAAACTATACTTTTATCCATCTAAAAATTCAATTAAATGAACTTACACGAGTACCAAGGTAAATCGATTTTGAAAAGCTACGGTGTTGCTATACAAGAAGGCATCGTTGTTGATAAAGTGGAAGAAGCTGTTCAGGCAGCCAAAAAATTAACTGAGCAAACTGGTACCTCTTGGTATGTTGTAAAAGCTCAAATCCATGCCGGTGGTCGCGGAAAGGGTCTAGTTCAAGAAACCGGATCACATGGTGTTGTTCTTGCAAAAGGAATAGATCAAGTTGAAGAAAAGGTAAGCGGCATTCTTGGTGGTCACCTTGAAACTGCTCAGACGAATGGAAAAGGAAAAAAAGTAAACAAAGTGCTGATTGCACAAGACGTTTATTACCCGGGCGAAGCTGAAATAGAGGAGTTCTATATGTCCGTACTTTTGGATCGTGAAAAAGCAAGGAATGTAATTGTTTATTCGACTGAAGGTGGAATGGATATTGAGCATGTCGCAGAGCATACTCCAGAAAAAATTCACAAAGAATTTATTGACCCACGTGTCGGCATACAAGGTTTTCAAGCAAGAAAAATCGCTTTCAATCTTGGACTCTCAGGCGAAGCGTTTAAGCAAATGACAAAATTTATTGTATCGCTATACACTGCATATGAAGGAATTGATGCTTCAATGTTTGAGATAAATCCAGTTTTGAAAACGTCTGACAACAAAATTATTGCTGTTGATGCAAAAGTAACTATGGACGGAAACGGATTGTTCCGTCACCCAGATTACTTGGCAATGCGAGATAAAACAGAAGAAGATCCAACAGAAGTAGAGGCGGATGAAGCAGGATTGAATTTTGTTAAATTGGATGGTAACGTTGCTTGTATGGTGAACGGAGCTGGATTGGCTATGGCGACAATGGATATCATCAAGTATTCAGGTGGAAACCCAGCTAACTTCTTAGATGTTGGAGGTACAGCAAATGCTGAACGTGTTGAGAAAGCATTCCACATCATTTTGAAAGATCCAAATGTGAAAGCAATTTTGATTAACATTTTTGGGGGTATTGTTAGATGTGACCGCGTTGCTCAAGGGGTTGTGGATGCATACAAAAACATGGGATCCATTCCTGTTCCTATTATTGTTCGTTTGCAAGGAACCAATGCTGAAGAGGCGAAGAAATTGATTGATGAATCAGGATTAAATGTTCATTCAGCAGTTCTATTGCAAGAAGCAGCGGATAAAGTAAAAGAAGTATTGGCATAAATCGAGCTAATCTCAAAATAGTTTTAAAGGCTCTCCGGATGGTGAGCCTTTTTTAATTGGGTATTCTAAGTATCTTTGCCGCATGAATATTTTCAACCGAAACATGATCATATATAAAACGTTAGCTGAAATTGAAATAATGCGCGAAGCAGCGCAGATTGTAAGTCGTACTTTAGGTAAAATTGCTGAGGTAATTGAACCTGGAATAAATACATTGCTTCTTGATGAATTAGCGGAAGATTATATTCGATCACAAAATGCACTGCCTGGTTTCAAAGGAATGTATGGATTTCCTCATACACTTTGCATATCAGTAAACGAGCAAGTTGTTCATGGAATGCCAAGTAAACGAATATTGGAAGAAGGAGATATTATATCTGTGGATTGCGGGGCTTTGTTTGAAGGATTTTATGGTGATCATGCTTATACATTCGAGGTTGGAGAAGTAAAACCCGAGGTGAAAAAACTTTTGGAAGTAACTAAAGAATGTCTTTATATTGGAATCGAACAATGCACTGCCACTAATCGCATAGAGGACATTGGCTGGGCCATTCAGCAGCATGCTGAAAGCCATGGCTATGGGGTTGTCAGAGATTTGGTTGGGCACGGATTGGGACGTAGCTTACACGAGGATCCACAAGTGCCAAATTATGGACGTCGTGGAAGAGGCAAAAAAATCCAAAATGGATTGACAATTGCCATCGAACCGATGATAAATATGGGTACAGAGCGCGTTGCTCAGTTGGACGATAAATGGACAATTGTAACTGAAGACAATTTACCAAGCGCACATTTTGAGCATGATGTTGCTGTTATCGATGGAAAACCTGTTATTCTATCAACATTTGACTATGTAGATGCCGCACTGGCAAAAAGGAAATAATGAACCGCGAAGAAAGAACGGTATTTTTAGGTATCCTTACCCCTATTGTTTATGGTTCTTGGGTATTGCTTGATAAAGGTAGTTTCATCTTCCCTTTCCCACTGAATGAATTAATCTTTTTTATAATAACGTCTCAGTTTCTCCTCTGGAATTTTAAAGTCGATAAATTCAAATACGTTTCGTTTTTTTTAACTGCTTTATTTGGATTGCTTTCATCAGATTTTTTTTG
>CAMATR010000077.1 GCA_945861175.1 Chitinophaga pinensis
AAAAATGTTTATCTATAATTAAATGGAACTGAACAAATACAGCAAAGTTATTACTCAAGACGAAACTCAACCGGCTTCTCAAGCAATGCTTTTTGGGGTAGGTCTTACTGAGGATGATATGAAAAAACCTCAGGTGGGGATTGCATCCACGTGGTTTGAGGGCAATACATGTAACATGCACCTTAATGGACTATCGAGATTTGTCAAAGAAGGAGTGCAGAAAAATGGTCAAGTGGGCCTGCAGTTCAATACTATTGGTATTAGCGATGGTATAACGAATGGCACGGATGGTATGCGATATTCTTTAGTCTCAAGAGAAATTATAGCTGATTCTGTGGAAGCTGTTACGGCAGCGCATTATTATGATGGATTGGTCACTATAGCAGGATGTGACAAGAATATGCCTGGAATGACCATGGCGATGATTCGCCTTGACCGACCTTCATTAATGGTCTACGGCGGCACCATAGCCTCAGGAAATTACAAGGGTCAAAAACTGAATATTGTTTCTGCATTTGAAGCACTTGGCGAACGTTATGCAGGAAAAATATCAGATGAAGATTACAAAGGGGTCATAAAAAATGCTTGTCCTGGGGCTGGTGCCTGCGGTGGAATGTACACTGCAAACACATTGTCTTCAGCAATTGAAGCACTTGGTCTCAGCTTGCCATTTAGTTCATCAAATCCAGCAATGAGTGCTGAAAAAAGAGAAGAATGTTTGAATGTTGGTAAATACATGAAGATTCTTTTGGAAAAGGATATCAAGCCTTCAGATATTTTATCTAAAAAAGCATTTGAAAATGCTCTCAGAGTCGTTATTGTGCTTGGCGGGTCCACCAATGCTGTGCTGCATCTTATTGCGATGGCCAAGACAGCAGGAATTGATTTTTCATTGGAAGATGTTACTCGAATGAACAATGAAACTCCCTTGATTGCAGATCTTAAGCCGAGTGGTAAATATTTAATGGAAGATATTTTTGCAATTGGTGGGATTCCTTCAGTAATGAAGTATTTGTTATCGAAAGGATTATTACATGGTGAGTGCTTGACGGTAACAGGGAAAACATTAAGAGAAAATCTTATAGAAGTTAATGATTTACCTAAATCACAAGATATCATTCATACAATTGAGCAGCCTCTAAAGTCTTCTGGTCACTTAAGAGTCCTCTACGGAAACCTTGCACCCGAGGGATCAGTAGCTAAGATCACAGGTAAAGAAGGGGAAATGTTCTCAGGTCCTGCCATTGTCTTTGAAGATGAATTCGATTGTATTCGTGGCATTCGCGATGGTGAGGTTGAACCTGGAAATGTGATAGTGATTCGTAATGAAGGTCCAAAAGGTGGGCCTGGAATGCCAGAGATGCTAAAGCCTACTTCTGCGCTCATTGGGGCGGGATTTGGAAAGAGTGTTGCACTAATTACGGATGGCCGTTTTTCAGGTGGTACACATGGTTTTGTAGTTGGTCATATTTGCCCTGAAGCATATGACGGCGGACCAATTGCACTAGTTAAAAATGGAGATCTGATCACAATAGACGCCAAAAATAACAGCATAAATATTGAGATTTCAAACCAAGAGTTAATTGATCGTAAAAGTAATTGGATACAACCTGAACTAAAGGTGAAAAATGGTGTTCTATATAAGTACGCGAAACAAGTGAGTTCAGCATCTGAAGGATGTATAACAGATAAATAAAAAGAAATGAATATACGAGGAGCAGAGGCACTAATGCATTGCCTAGTAGAAGAGAATGTGGATACAATATTTGGCTATCCTGGGGGAGCAATAATGCCGGTATACGATGCGCTTTACGATTTTAAAGATACGTTAAATCATATTCTTGTTCGTCATGAACAAGGCGCGATTCACGCAGCCCAAGGCTTTGCTCGTGCCTCGGGAAAAGTTGGTGTTTGTTTTGCAACATCAGGGCCAGGTGCAACTAATTTGATTACTGGTTTGGCTGACGCAATGATTGATTCTACACCTCTTGTTTGTGTAACTGGTCAGGTGGCTTCTCATTTATTAGGAACTGATGCTTTTCAGGAAACAGATGTAATGGGTATTTCCATGCCGGTCACTAAGTGGAATGTTCAAGTTACAAAGGCAGAAGAAATTGCTTCGGCTATGGCAAAAGCATTTTATATTGCAAAATCAGGTCGGCCCGGCCCGGTTCTGGTTGATATCACGAAAGATGCACAATTCGGAATGGTTGATTTTTCTTATAAAAAATGTTCGTCAATTAGAAGTTACATTCCGAAACCAAAATTAAATGACTCGGCGCTCAATGAAGCGGCTGCCTTATTGGCATCAGCTAAAAAACCCTATTTATTAGTTGGACAAGGTGTTATTCTTTCTGAGGCGCAAGAGGCATTAAAATTCTTTGTCGAAAAAAGTGGTATTCCTGTGGCATTGACACTTCTCGGTTTAGGAGCATTTCCAGCAGATCATCCGCTTTATGTGGGTTACCTCGGTATGCATGGAAACTATGCTCCAAATATTCTGACTAATGAATGTGACGTTATTCTTGCTGTCGGTATGCGTTTTGATGACCGCGTCACGGGCGATGTTAGCCGTTATGCAAAGCAAGCGAAGGTGATCCATATTGATATTGATCCGGCAGAAATTAATAAAATTATTAAAGCAGATATTGCAGTTCATGCAGATGCTAAGGATGCCCTGGAAGCACTAACCAAAATTATTGAAGAGAAAGAATATCCTCTTTGGTTGAATCAATTTCGGGAACTTGAGCAAATCGAACAGAGTGAGGTGGTGGAAAATGCCGTTAACCCGCAAGGTATTGAATTAAGGATGTCAGAGGTGGTTGATAAATTATCTCATAAAACGGATGGTAAAGCAATCGTAGTAACAGATGTTGGGCAACACCAAATGATAGCTTCTCGTTACTACAAGTACAAAGGTCATCGAAATAATGTCACTTCCGGAGGTTTAGGAACAATGGGTTTCGCACTGCCTGCAGCCATTGGAGCTAAATTAGGTAACCCAAATCAAACGGTAGTTGCAATTATTGGAGATGGTGGGTTTCAAATGACCATTCAGGAATTGGGAACTATACTTCAATTTGGTATGGATGTGAAGATTCTAATTCTAAATAATAATTTCCTAGGTATGGTGCGTCAGTGGCAGCAGCTATTTTTTGATAGAAGGTATTCCTTTACTGAAATTGTGAATCCTGATTTTACTGCAATTGCGAAAGCCTATTCTATCGAAGCTTTAAAAATTACTCAACGAGAAGATTTAAATTCAGCACTGGATCAAATGCTCCAATCAAAGGGTTCTTTTTTATTGGAAGTGGTGGTTGAAAAAGAAGATAACGTATTTCCCATGGTGGCCACGGGAGCATCGGTATCAGAAATCAGATTAAATTGATTAGAATGGAGACAACTTTCAATATATCAGTATTCACGGAAAACAGTATTGGTATTCTCAACAGAATTACAATAATATTCACTCGGCGTCATCTAAATATAGAAAGTATAACCGCCTCTGAATGTGAAGTCAAAGGCATTTATCGTTATACAATTGTAGTCAATACTTCTTCAGATCAAGTGAAAAAAGTAGTCGCTCAAATTGAGAAGCAAGTAGAGGTTATTAAGGCTTTTTATCATACAGATGAAGAAGTCGTGCATCAAGAGATTGCTTTATACAAAATGCGCACAGATGCTTTTGCTAATGGTAGCACTGAAGGAATTATACGTGAGCATCATGCTCGAATTCTTACTGTAGACAAGGAGTTTATGATTATAGAGAAAACAGGTCAGCCAAATGAATTGACTCAGTTGTTTGATGAGCTCAATGGAATTGGAGTGCTTGAATTCGTTCGATCAGGACGTGTGGCAATTTCAAAACCCATGAAGACATTAGAAAGTTATTTAAATGAATTAGAAGAAAAGCATAGTTAAAATGAATTATTTCAATCAATTACCTTTTAGAAAAAAAGTAGAACAGCTTGCTGTATGTGAATTCCTTGACAATACGCATTTTGAAGATGGTGCCAATGTATTGAAAGGAAAAAAAGTTGTCATTGTAGGTTGCGGTTCGCAAGGATTAAATCAAGGGTTAAATATGCGCGACTCAGGATTGGATATTTCTTATGCATTAAGAAAAGACGCTATTTCCGAAAAACGCCTATCTTGGAAAAATGCAACAGATAATGGATTTGCGGTTGGTTCTTATGAAGAGATGATTCCATCGGCAGACTTAGTATGCAATTTAACTCCAGACAAGCAGCATACATCGGTTGTAAATTCAATTATGCACTTGATGAAACAAGGTTCTACCTTGTCGTATTCTCATGGGTTTAATATTGTTGAAGAAGGAATGAAAATTCGCGAAGATATTACTGTAATTATGGTTGCGCCTAAATGTCCGGGAACGGAAGTGCGAGAAGAATACAAGAGAGGGTTTGGAGTTCCAACTTTGATTGCTGTTCATCCAGAGAATGATCCAAAACAAAAAGGATTCGAACAAGCTAAAGCTTATGCTGCAGCAACAGGCGGACACCGGGCAGGGGTTTTATTATCATCATTTGTAGCTGAAGTCAAATCTGATTTGATGGGTGAACAAACTATTTTATGTGGCTTGTTGCAAACGGGATCAATTTTGTCATTTGACAAGATGGTGGAGAAAGGAGTGGATCCAGCTTATGCAGCAAAATTAATCCAATACGGTTGGGAAACGATTACTGAGGCGTTGAAGCACGGTGGTATAACAAATATGATGGATAGATTATCGAATCCCTCAAAAATTAAGGCGTATGAGTTGGCCAATGACTTAAAAGAAATTATGCGACCTCTATTCAGAAAACATATGGACGATATTATGAGTGGTTCATTTTCAGAAAGAATGATGCAAGATTGGTCGAACGACGATAAAGAATTATTGTCATGGAGAGCAGCTACAGCCGAAACAGCTTTTGAAAAAACAACTGCTACGAATAATTTCATTTCAGAACAGGAATATTTTGATCACGGCACCTTGATGGTCGCTTTTGTAAAAAGTGGTGTTGAATTAGCCTATGAAACAATGACTGAAACAGGGATTGTTGCAGAGTCTGCTTATTATGAATCGCTACACGAAGCGCCATTAATTGCAAATACAATCGCTAGAAAAAAGTTATTTGAAATGAATCGTACAATATCTGATACTGCGGAATACGGCTGTTACTTATTCGATCACGCTTGTAAACCTTTGTTGGCTAATTTTATGAAAACAATAGATACTGATGTGATTGGCTCTCAATTTAGCAAGGACAATGATGCTGATAATCGCACTTTAATAGCAATTAACTCTTCTATTCGTGAGCATGAGATAGAAGATATAGGCGGATGGTTAAGAGAGAAAATGACGGATATGAAAAGTCTAGGTTGAGTAAATGGAAATTTATAAAGAAATATTAGCTGCGCGCGAAAGGTTGAAAGAAGTAGTTATTGAAACGCCATGTGTTCAAAACTTAAATCTTTCAGAGCGTTACTCCGCAAAAATTCTTCTGAAAAGAGAAGATTTGCAATTGGTACGTTCCTATAAAATTAGGGGTGCATACAATAAAATTAGTACACTAAATAATGAAAGTCAGCAGCAAGGAATAGTATGCGCAAGTGCCGGGAACCATGCTCAAGGCGTAGCATATTCTTGTAATTTACTAAATATAAAGGGAACGATATTTATGCCTGCTACAACCCCGAAACAGAAGTTGAAACAGGTTGAATTGTTCGGAAAGCAAAATATTGAGATTATTTTGTTCGGTGATACATTTGATGATGCTTACGAAAAAGCAATTGATTATTGTCAGGAAAACAACAACGTGTTCGTGCACCCCTTTGACGATACGATGGTGATTGCTGGTCAAGGAACAGTAGCGTTAGAGGTTGTTGAACAAGTTAAGGAGAAAATCGATTTTTTATTTGTTCCAATTGGCGGTGGAGGACTATCTGCAGGAATGATTTCAGTTTTTAGTAAATTGAGTCCAGAAACCATTATTATAGGTGTTGAGCCTGAGGGCGCTCCCGCTATGAAAGTATCCTTGGAAAATGGAAGAAATACTGAATTGGAGGAGATTGATAAATTTGTTGATGGTGCAGCTGTTAAAAGAGTAGGGGATTTAAACTTTGAAATTTGCAAAGAAAAATTGAAAATAGTTCAACTTATTCCCGAAGGTAAAATTTGTTCTACAATACTCAAGTTGTATAATGAAGAGGCCATGGTTGTTGAACCTGCCGGAGCTTTAAGTATCGCAGCACTCGATTATTTCAAAGATCAAATCGAAGCAAAAACTGTTGTTTGTGTTGTGAGCGGGAGCAACAATGACATAACTCGAACAGAAGAAATCAAAGAAAGAGCCTTATTCTACGAAGGATTGAAGCATTATTTTTTAATTCAATTTCCTCAACGTCCTGGAGCTTTAAAGGATTTTGTCACCAAAGTACTCGGAGAAGATGATGACATCACTTTTTTCCAGTTTTCTAAAAAGAACAATCGCGAAAGCGGCCCTGCTGTAGTAGGTGTCGAATTGAAGAATAAAGAAGATTTAAAAACGATGACAAACAACCTTGAGCGCCTTAATTTTCATTTTCAATATCTCAATGACGATCCTGCCCTCTTTACTCAATTAATAGGATAATTAACCTTTACTTTGAGTTAGATTCGTTTTGAAGAAGTAATTTCGTAACCCAATTCTTTTTGATGGAGAAGTCAATAACTATTTTACATAATCCGCGTTGCTCAAAAAGCAGATGCGCAATAGATTTTTTGAATAAAAAAAAGCTGAATTTTGAGGTGTTGGATTATATGCAAAATCCATTAACAAAAGAACAACTCACCACTATTGTAAATAAATTGGGAATTCATCCTGAAGAATTAATTAGAAAAGGAGAGGCTGAATACAAGCAACACTTCAAAGGAAAAAATCTTACAGACGACCAATGGATTCAAGCTATGTTGGCTTTTCCGAAACTAATTGAACGACCTATCGTAATAAAAGGCAGTCGCGCTGCAATTGGGCGTCCAACTGAAAATATATTGAACATTTTATAACTTTTAATAAGCCTAAGTTGTTATCGTAAAATGAGAACGAAATACTTTGATTTGATTGACCAAACGTTTGATTTTCCTCAGAATGAATTTCATTTGAGAGAGGATCGTCTATTTTTTCATGGCATTGACCTGATGAGGTTAATTAATGAATATGGTACACCGTTAAAATTCAATTACCTTCCTCAAATTTCAAACAATATTCAGAGGGCAAAAGGCTGGTTTAGGGAAGCGATATCCAATCTCGGTTACTCAGGGA
>CAMATR010000078.1 GCA_945861175.1 Chitinophaga pinensis
TTATATTACAATCAGACTGAATAAGAATTTCTATTGCTTTTTCATTTGCTACAGATTCAAGAAAAATGCACTGGTTCTTAAACTCATTTGGAATTGAAAAATTTTCATGCGTACCCAAGAACTGAATTTTCAATTCATTTGGTAATTTCTTCTCCTTCTTTAACTCAATTAACGCAGCAAAAAATGTGTCTGGTTTTCTTTTACCATAAAATGTTCCGGCATAAGTAAAGGTAAAAACTGAATTAAAATTTACTGTTGAAATTATATCGTGATCAAAACCATTTCTTATTTCTAGAAACTTTATTCGACTGTCGATCATATTTTGTTTAAATCCATCAATTATGGGTTGACTTACCGATGTTACGATATCGACAAGCTGACCGATTTTTTGCTCCATTTTCACAAAGTACGCTTTCTCTTTCTTATCAATAAGCACATTCATGCTCATTTCATCACGCATATCCGCTACCCAAATAGTTTTTGGATGATTTACCTTAAAATTTAAACCTGCGATGTGAGCATCTATTGGGAAAAATGTTGTGAGTAAAAAATTAATTTTTTTGTCCTGATGAATAGATTCAAGTTGAATACCTATATTATTTACCCAACCAGGGTAATCACTTTTTGAAAAAAAACGAATCAATTTATTATTCAAAGAATATAAATGATGCATCCATCTTTTCATTCCTTGATATTGCTTGCGAATTTTTATCCATTTACGCCCTCCCAAATAGCGCACAGTAGCGCCTTCAAAATTACTTGTGCCTTCAGGAGCGCTTTCGTTCGATGCAATAACGGTGATGTCAAAATATTCTTTGTCAAAATACTTTACAAAGGCATTCATCCTGAAAGCTGCAATATGTTTCATTGGGTGAAAATTTGCGCAAACAATTACTATATGTTTTTTTTTAGCTTCCAAAATCAACTTCCCCTTGCAATTTTCTGAATTTTCATCAACAAATTCCCTAAAATCTTTTTCCGACTAAATTCACTCGCAATAAACTCAATTCCATCTGAATTAATCTTCCATTCTCCTCTGTTAAATTTAGCTTTCAAGTCTTCAATTCGAAGTGTTAATTCATCTTCATTTATACAACTATGACAATTATCAAAAGCATATTTGTATATGACTTCTTTCCCCCTAGCCAAAGATTCCAAAATAAATGTTGATAGCCCATCGTGCTCAGGAATCCTAACCGAGACGTGAGTTCGATCATATACCTTATCCATATTCTTTACCCAACCTAACGCTTGAAGATTTTCAGGTAAAGGTTCGTATTCCTCAGCATCTGTTCCAGCAATTAAAAATTGAACATCCGGCAAGTTTTTAGCTACCTTAATGAACATTTCGACACCATAAAAATCAGAACGTTCTTTAGGAATATATGATAGTACATTCAATTTGTTTTCCTTTGGTATTTTTGCTTCAAACTTTTTCTCGAATGAGACAAAATTGCAGATTTCTGCAGAGATCCCAATATTATTGAGTTCATCTTGTATCCAATCTACCTCACAAAAATGAATGGCTTGATTCACATAATTTTCACGAAAATTACCCGATAAAAATGCTCTTTCTGCCAATAAAACATCCGTACCTACCCAATTCATTACTACTGGAATTTTTTTAGCAAATGCCAGATCAAAAACACCACTAGGTAGAATTGTTCCATTAATTGAGAAAAGTAAATCAGCCCGAGGAATCAAGAATCTAGCTCTGATTTTATGCCAATGATTATAATATGTATTTAAGGAAATATATTTGTTAGAAGGATCAAATTCCTGCAGACTGTTTGCTAGCCTCTCTGCAAACAATGGCAATCCAACTATAATGATTTTCAAAGGCCTGCCCATTGATCGTAATTCGCTTTTAACTCAGGATATTCATCTAAGTATTTATTATCCATTTCTCTTGTATCTCCAACAACATGAGCTGGATTACCCGCAATAATTGAAAATGCAGGGTATTCTCCTTTCAATAATGAATATGCCGACACTAGCGATCCTTTACCTATTGAGGTCTCAGGCATAATGGTGACATGTGGACCAATAAATGTATAACAACCAATACTTACCGGCCCTTTTTTATAGCCAATAGGATCTTTTTTTCCAAGATAACTTTTTCCATATAACCGAATAGATATATGACTACTGTGTGTGAGAATTGAACAGTAATTGGTGATTTGAACACCCTCTCCTATTGAAATACCATGGGATGCTTCAAGGAAATTGTAATGTCCAATGAATAAATTATTCGCAAGATTCAAATTGGTTGGAAATGAAATAACAGTAGATTCTGAAATTCTTACTTGAGAGAGAAACTGACCATTGTGTCTAAACCCAGAGCGCATGCGGGGACCAATTTCAGACGTGTCATTTTTAAATACTTTAAATTTTAATCGTTGTAGCCAACTCATTTCTTCCAATTTTTAGCATATCCGAAGATAACAAAGATAACAACAACCAAAAAGGCAGCCTGCAACAAACTTGTTATCCAAAGAGTTTGGATGATAGATGCCCCATAAAGCCAATTAGGCAAAAGCAAACTTGCTATCATGAGAAGCGAACCCACTAATGCCAAAATAAAAAAAGAACCTTGTTTTTTTAAGATTAATGGCAATGAGGAAATTGGAGAAGACATAAAATTGACCATAAACCAAGGTGCCATGATTTGAGCATACTGACCTGCCTCACGCCACTCTTCTCCGAATACAAATGCAAATAATGTAGCCCCAAAGAAGAAAACAATTGAAAACGGAACGATTGAGAATACAAAAAGAGTTTTGACGGATTGTCTCGCTACAATCGTTATATCTTCACCCTTATTGATGCGTTCTGCGCAACGCTGGAAGAATACTTGTCCAATTGATGCACCTATGAATACAAGTGGAATGCGCAGCATCTGATAAGTATGATTGAATAACCCGTATTCTCGTTTACCAAAAATTTCCCAAATAATCATCGCTATAAGAAGCTCTTTACCTAAGTCCATCAATGTATGTGGCAAATTTATCATGGGGAATTCTATGTATTGCCGAGCCAAAACAGCATTTCTAGGAGATTTTGAACTTATTTTATAGGTTGAGTTAGTAAATCTGAAATCACGAAGAAAAAATATACAACCTACAATGAAACCAATGACAGTTCCTAGAATTAAACCAATGTAGCCAGTTTGAAAAAATCCAAAAACGACTTTAAATATATTTCCTGCTGCTGAACTTGCAAGTTTTGAATACGAAATAATTCGAAACCTCTTCATTCTGACGGACCAATTGGTACCTAGATTCTGAAAAGCTAATAGAGCCAACCCGAATGGAATCGAAATATAGAAAAGTGAATTTGACAAACTGCCAGAAAAAATAACCGGCAAAACCATAGCTAACATAGCAAAGCAAGTCGTTAGTAATGTTACTCTTAATGCAAATCTGTATACTCGAAAAGAATGTTGATCTAGTTTTAAAACTGGCAAAGCCAATTCATATCGAGCTGTTGCTATTGCAGCTCCTACTCCAATTATACGAATATACAATCCCAATTCTGCTGACTCATCCGGAGTATATAAACGAGTTATAATAGGCGTCAATACATATGCCACTATTTGTGACAATGCTGTACCAGAGGTAAGAACCATTATATTCTTAACAACCTCCGATTTCCAATTAACCCATTTAAACATTGAAATCTTAATTCGAAAGATATTCTGTCATCCCCTGCTCGAAATGCCAGTAGTCATTATAATTTAGATCCTTAATCGTTTCAGAAATATCAGCTAAAGAATGTCGAATATCCCCATTTCGCTCAGGTCCGTATACAATATTTGTAGAAATGTTATAACGGCCTTGTTCAATAAGCACATTTTGAATTGAATGAATTACTGAATTGAGGGTGAAGAAATGTCCACAAGCGACATTGTAAGTTCTACCAAAAGTATTTTCGTTAGCAGAAGTAAGGGCTAATAAATTCGCTTTAACTGCATTTTTGACATAGGTAAAATCCCTTGTCTGCTCGCCATCACCATGAATAATAATTTCTTCGCCTTTGATCATTCTATCAACAAACTTTGGGATCGCAGCAGCATAAACCCCATTCGGATCTTGCTTTGGTCCAAATACATTAAAATAACGCAACCCAACTGTTTCCATTTTATGTAAACGAGTATAAGCTGCTGCATATTGCTCATTCAATGCTTTTGTTACCGCATAGGGACTCAATAGATTACCTTCTGAACCAATCGTTTTGGGTGAAATAACACTGTCACCATATACAGATGAAGAACTAGCATAAACAAATCTTTTAACCCCTTTCTCTTTTGCAGCATGAAGCATATTCAAAAATCCTGTTGCATTGACTGCATGAGTATTATGAGGAAACTCAATTGATCTAGGCACTGAACCTAATGCTGCTTGATGAGAGATAACATGAACACCATCCAAAGCTTTTAAACAATCTTCCTCTTTTCGAATATCACCCTCAAAAAATCGAAATAATGGATTGTTCTCGAATTCCACCAAATTTTGGTATCTGCCCGTTTCTAGGTTGTCCAAGACAATCACACTTGACCCAAGTTTCAAGAGAGCCTCCACTATGTTAGAGCCAATAAAACCTGCTCCACCAGTAACCAAGACTTTCTTTCCCTCAAGTAAATTCATTGTGCCTATTTTGCGTAGTTCACAGACCTTTTTTCTCTGATCACAGTTACTTTAACTTGACCTGGATAAGTCATTTCCGTTTGAATCCGTTGTGATATTGTAAATGATAATTCATCTGCTTTTATGTCCGTAATCTTATCTGCCTCTACTAAAACACGTAATTCACGTCCAGCCTGAATTGCATATGCACTAGAAACACCGTCATAAGACAATGCAAGTGATTCCAATTCCTTAATACGTTTAATGTATGCCTCAACGATTTCACGACGAGCACCAGGACGTGCACCTGAAACAGCATCACATACCTGTACAATAGGAGAAATCAAGGTTGTCATTTCAATTTCATCGTGGTGAGCACCAATTGCATTCAATACTTCTTGCTTTTCACCGTATTTTTCAGCGATTTTCATTCCAAGAATAGCATGCGGTAATTCTGGCTCATCGTCCGGGACTTTACCAATATCGTGAAGTAATCCAGCTCTTTTGGCAAGTTTCACATTCAATCCCAACTCAGCTGCCATTGTTGCACACAAATTAGCAACTTCGCGCGAGTGCTGGAGTAAGTTTTGACCATAGGAAGAACGGTATTTCATTCGACCAACCATACGCGTTAAGTCTGGATGTAGTCCGTGAATACCTAAATCCATGCAAGTTCTTCTTCCTGTTTCCGCAATTTCTTCTTCCAGTTGTTTTTTTGTCTTTGCAACGACCTCCTCAATACGAGCTGGGTGAATTCGGCCATCTGAAACCAATTGGTGCAATGCCAAACGTGCAATTTCTCTTCTAACTGGATCAAAACAAGACAAGATAATTGCTTCAGGAGTATCGTCAACAATTATTTCAACACCAGTAGCAGCCTCTAAAGCACGAATGTTTCGACCTTCACGACCAATAATTCTTCCTTTGACTTCATCTGACTCAATGTTAAAAATAGAAACTGCATTCTCAACAGCTTGTTCTGTAGCAACTCTTTGAATTGACTGAATAACAATCTTTTTTGCTTCCATGTTAGCATTGAGTTTTGCTTCATCAGTAATGTCTTTGATGTAAGTCATTGCACCTGTTCTAGCTTCATCTTTCAACGCTTCCATCAAAAGGTTTTTAGCATCCTCTGCAGTCATTCCGCTTATTCTAGAAAGCTCTGCAACACGTTTTTCTTGAATTTTCTCAAGTTCCTGATGCTTCAAATGGAATGCTTCAACACGCAATTCGAGTTCTGACTGATTCTTCTCTAATTCATTTTCTTTTCTAGCTACTTCCTCGATTTTTTGAGAAAGTGTTTTTTCCTTTGCTCTAGCGCGATCCTCTGTTGATTGAAGCCTTCGCTCTTTATCCTTGAATGTTACTTCGTGTTCTTCCTTCAACTTGAGGAATTTTTCTTTTGCTTGAAGAATTTTATCTTGTTTGATACTTTCTCCCTCTAATTCGGCTGCTCTTATAAGCTGCTCTTTTTTATTCTTTAGCACGATATTTTGTAGAACAAAAATAACTGTCCCACCTCCTGCTAGTCCTGCTAATACTGAAATTAAATCCATTTAACTTATATTAATAATTAAACAACAGCAAGCTGTTCGAGAGAAATAAAAACTAGAAAAAGAAAATCGATTAACTTAAAAAATCCAATTCTTTCGACAGATCAATAAGTTTTGCCTCTACTTCAGAGAAATCTGGTATTACCGACTCTGTTGAAGATGCTTGATTAGTGGATTTAGTAGATAACTGCAGGGCTGACATTGCCAAAAGGTCTTGCATATCCTTCACTGCGTAATTTTCTTGGAGTATTTTAATAGCCTTGTTAATGTCTTCTGCTGCTTTCAAAACACGATGCTGCTCCTCTTCGCTCACCGTAAGAGGATAGGTTCTGCCACCAACATTTACTTTTAAGGATATCTTACCCATTCACTATTTTTTTAACTGACTAATGCAGTATTCGATTTCTTTAACCAGCTCATCAATCTCCTCTTCTTTCCTATTATTGGAAATTGGAGTTTCGACAACTTGATTTTTAGCCATTTCCAAAGCATTTTTCAACTCTAACATTTCAACATTCAACACATTCTGCGCATCAGCTATGTCAGTCAATTGAGCTTTTAACGCGACATTTTCAGCCTCAAGAGTAGTATTTTTTTCTCTCTCGTCGATCAATTTTTCATGTATCTCGATACTTTTGGATCGGATATTCTCAATGATCTGCTGAATTGTTTCTGTCATAAGTTACGACTTTACTACAAAGTTAGTATTGAAAAGTATATGAGCAACTATTTAGAAAGAAACCCTTCAGATTTTTTTAAATGATTTACTTTTGATTCATGAAAAAATTCATTTTCAATTTGTTGTTTTCTGTTTTTTCGGTTGGATTTTTCTTTGCACAACCCAAAGTAAATGATTTCCGTTCTCCCCTTAATATACCTCTGGAACTTGCTGCTAATTTCGGGGAGATACGCCCGGATCACTTCCATATGGGAGTTGATTTTAAAACCAGGGGTAAAGAAGGCCTTTCCATTTTTTCAATTGAAAATGGGTATGTATCAAGAGTTAAAATATCTCCAGATGGCTATGGAAAATCAATATATATCGACCACCCAAATGGTATCACAAGTGTTTATGCTCACTGTTCCATATTGAAAGG
>CAMATR010000079.1 GCA_945861175.1 Chitinophaga pinensis
TTGTCGGCATCCTGCTCAATAGCACCACTTTCGCGCATATCTGAGAGAATTGGTCGCTTATCCCCACCTCGCATTTCCACAGAACGACTTAATTGACTTGACGCAATTACTACAATTTTTAATTCACGAGCTATCGCCTTGAGCGTTCGACTGATGTATGCCATTTCTGCCTCGCGATTGTGGCGATAGCGATTAGAACTTAGTAATTGCAAATAATCGACAAATATTACTCGCACACCATTATCCTCAACCATTCGCATACACATTGCTTTAAGTGCATTCATAGAATGAACCGGGCCATCATAAACATGGAGTGGTAATTGATCTTCACTATTCCTAAAAGACTCAATCCGCTCAATCTCCTCCTCGTCCAATTGGCCGCGAAGTATTTTTTGATTGTAAATTTTCAATGAAGCGGATAAAACACGTGAAATAAAAATTGATTGAGAAAGATCGAGACTTACAAATAATACAGGAAGTTCTCGTGCTATTTTTAAAGCAAGATTAATTAAAAGATGCGTCTTACCCATTCCTGGCCTTGAACCAATTACTATGAATTCACCTTTGGTAAAACCTCCAAGTTCATTGTCAAAAGAGGGCCAACCAGAAGGAATTATTTCGTTAGAAATCTTTTCATTAGTCAACAGCTCCTTTCCAAGCAATTCGCTAATGCTGAGAGGAATCATTTCCTTAGCTTCAGCTGCAGCTTGATCAAACATTAATTGTCTGACAATTTCAATAAGCTCCAGTTCATCCTTGTAATCCTGGGAAGTTATTGTTCTCAATCGTTGCTGAAAATTTTGATTCATATCGTTTAATAATTTCAATCCTATAGCCAACTATCAGACCAAAATCAAAATAGTGATATCGGTTGCTTTAAAAATTCAAATTCATAGCATATTTTGAAAGCGCTATCAATAAATGACAGTGCTAACTTGCAATTCAATCACTACACATTGCAAGTATCTCCTTTCTCCTCTGAAGCATTATTATTGATTTCCGAAACAAACACTTATCTTTATCCCATGTACAAGGAGTTCACATTCCTTTTAAACTACTGTTCGACTGAAAAGCTATGCTTCATTTTAATAAATACGAGCATCCTAAATCCAAAGAATGGGTAACATTTATACATGGTGCTGGAGGAAGCAGTGCTATTTGGTACCAACAGCTTAAATCATTTAAGCGAGAGTTCAATGTACTCCTAGTCGATTTAAGAGGGCATGGCAAATCTAAAAAGCCTTTAAGTGAAAAATACAAAAGTTACTCTTTTGATAACATAGGTGATGATATTATTGAAGTATTGAATTTCCTGAAAATTGAATCAACTCATTTTGTCGGAATTTCATTAGGAACGATAATTATTCGTGAAATTACGGAGCGATACCCAGAAAGAACAAAAAGTATGATCTTGGGAGGTGCGGTAATGAAAATCAATACCAAAGGGCAAATTCTTATGCGTTTTGGCAATTTAACAAAATCAATCATCCCTTATTTGTTTTTATATCGTTTTCTGGCTTGGGTCATCATGCCAAAGAAAAATCACAAAGCGTCTAGAGTACTTTTCATTCAAGAAGCCAAACGTCTTTATCAAAAAGAATTCATCCGATGGTTTAAACTTATATCAGAAGTGAATTCGCTACTAAAAATCTTTAGAATTAAAGATGCCGGGAAACCAACTTTATACGTTATGGGGCAGGAAGATCATATGTTTTTGCCTTCGATATCGAAATTGGTAGAAAATCACCCCTCATCCACCTTAATCGTTGTTCCCAACTGTGGACATGTAGTGAACGTGGAACAACCTGATTTTTTCAACTCGACCGTTATTCAGTTTATTAAGAACGTTTAATATTGCGTTCTTCCCTTTTTTATTAGTGATCTGTTTAAGTTCAGCTTGTTAATGTGTACTCCTGTCAAAATCCATTTGCAGATTTCAAAGAACGCTCCGTAAAAATAGAAGACTCCAGAAGTTTGGATAATAATTGTTTTTGTTGACTATGTAATATTGCAAGATACTATAAGATACATTATCAGTTTATGCAAACAAGAAATAAGAAAATAAAAATGCCCCAGTTATAAACTGAGGCAATCCCACAAGTGAGAGGTGGAAGCCAACCCACAAGGTTTTTAATAAAAAAGCCCTCACCAAAAAGTGAAGGCTTAGTACTCGGAGCGGGACTTGAACCCGCACGCCCATACAGGCACAGGATTTTAAGTCCGGCGTGTCTACCAATTCCACCATCCGAGCATCCTATTCGAAAAAAGAAAGGAGCCAAAGCTCCTTCTTCTAATGGAGCGGGAGACGGGATTCGAACCCGCGACCCCGACCTTGGCAAGGTCGTGCTCTACCAACTGAGCTACTCTCGCAATTGTTTTTTAATTCTTCTCGTTTGAAAAATTACTGCTTGCACCGAAGTGGGCGACAAATGTATAAAGTATTTCTAAAATTACAATAAGCAGCTATTATTTTTTTTATCCCCCAATTAATTTCTTGATGTCATTTAACTTCATCAGCGCCTCTACCGGTGTCAATGTATTGATATCTATTGATACTAGCTCTTCACGAATTTGCTCCAATACAGGATCATTCAATTGGAAAAAACTCAACTGCATTCCAGAATTTTCAGCAGCCTGATTAATAACCTCTTTCATTCTAGCTTTGGAGGCTGACTTGATCGTTCCTTTCGTCATGTCATGAGAAGCTTCTAATTCTTTGAGCATCGATGAAGATCTCGCTAAAACCTCTGCTGGCATGCCAGCTAACTTTGCAACGTGAATTCCGAAAGAATGCTCGCTACCTCCTTCAACCAACTTACGTAGGAACAATATTTTGTTGCTTACCTCTTTAACAGAAACATTAAAATTTCGAATGCGCATGAATTTTTTAGTCATTTCATTCAATTCATGATAATGCGTTGCAAACAATACTTTTGCCTTGTATTTAGGGTGTTCGTGCAAATATTCTGCAATTGCCCACGCAATAGAAATCCCATCGTAAGTGCTCGTTCCTCGTCCGATTTCATCTAAAAGAATTAAGCTGCGATCCGATAAATTATTCAAAATGCTAGCAGTTTCGTTCATCTCAACCATAAAAGTAGATTCCCCAGAAGAAATATTATCGGAAGCACCTACCCTCGTAAAAACTTTATCTACAAGGCCCAATTCCGCTTTCACTGCAGGAACAAATGAGCCCATCTGAGCCATTAAACAAATCAACGCTGTCTGCCTCAAAATTGCACTTTTTCCGCTCATATTAGGGCCCGTAATCATGATGATCTGCTGCGTTTCGGTATCGAGTAGAACGGAATTAGGGATGTATTCATCCCCCATTTTTAATTGTCTTTCAATCACAGGATGCCTACCATCTGTAATTTGAATACTAAATCCGTCGTTGATTATAGGACGGGTATAATTGTTTTCATTGGCGATTCTTGAAAATGAAAGCAGGCAATCCAGTTGCGCAATTAAATTCGCATTTTGCTGTATGGGCTGAATATAATCAGCCATACTATACACTAGATCTTGAAACAATCTGGACTCAATCGAATAAATACGCTCTTCTGCTCCTAATATTTTTGTTTCATATTCTTTGAGTTCCTCAGTAATGTATCGTTCAGCATTGACCAAGGTTTGCTTACGAATCCATTCGTCAGGCACTTTATCTTTGTGCGTATTTCGAACCTCTAAATAATACCCAAACACATTGTTAAATGCAACTTTCAAACTTGGAATCCCCGTTCTATCCGACTCTCTGTTTTGAAGCGCTTCCAGGTACTCTTTTCCATTTGTTGAAATTATCCGCAATTCATCTAATTCCTCATTGTAACCTTCGCGAATCACTAATCCTTTACCCAATTGCACAGCGGGGTCATCCACCAAGGTTTTTTCTATCAATTCAATCAAGCCAGCGCAGGGGTTGAGTTGCGCTTTCATTTTTTGAAGCAATAATGCGTCAGTGTTCAATAAGCAATCCTGCATTGGCGCAATTTGCTCAAGTGTGCGTTTTAATTGTTTGACTTCCTTGGGATTTACTTTCCCAACAGCGACCTTTGAAATCAATCGTTCAATATCACCTATATCTTTGAGTCGTTCAGCTATTTCGTATGCCGCCTGTTCGGCTCTTTTAAGCTGCTCTACAGCCTCTAAACGCTCTCGAATCGGTCTCTCGTCTTTCAAAGGCAAAACGATCCATCTTTTAATCATTCGCCCACCCATTGGTGTGAGTGTTTTATCTAATACATCCGCCAATGTTTTAGCATTGTCATGCGGTGAGCTAATTAGTTCAAGATTTCGGATAGTAAATCTATCCAACCATACATAGCGTTCTTCTTCAATTCGAGCAATCGAGGTAATGTGGCCTAATCGGGTGTGCTGATTTTCAGAAAGATAGTGCATTACGGCACCTGCCGCAATAATTCCTAGCGGGGTGTTTTCCACTCCAAAACCTTTCATGGAATTCGTCTCAAAATGACGATTAAGCATTTCATTTGCATAATCATGAGCAAAAACCCAGTCTTCCAGACGGAAACTATGAAACTTATCTGAAAATAGCTCTTGGTAATCCTTTGATTTATTTTTCTGGTATAGAATCTCTTTGGGGTCAAATCCTTGAATCAATTTTTCGATATAGATTTTTGAACCTTGAGCCACTAAAAATTCACCTGTAGAAACATCTAGAAATGAAATTCCATGTTCCTGTTTCTCAAAGTGGACAGCACACAGAAAATTGTTCTTTTTTTGATCCAAAACCTGATCATTAAAAGAAACACCAGGCGTCACTAACTCAGTTACCCCTCTTTTAACAATCGTTTTAGTCATTTTAGGATCTTCAAGCTGATCACAAATTGCCACGCGTTGCCCAGCTCTTACAAGTTTTGGAAGATAGGAGTCAAGGGAATGATGCGGAAAACCAGCTAATTCAATCTCGGATGCGGAACCGCTTCCCCTCTTTGTTAGAATGATTCCTAAAATTTTAGACGTCTTTATAGCATCTTCGCCAAAGGTTTCATAAAAATCTCCTACGCGAAATAACAGCAAAGCTTGTGGATGCTTAGCTTTTATCTGATTATACTGCTTCATTAAAGGCGTTTCAGAAACGCTTTTCTCTTTTTCCTTCGGCAAATCAATTGATTTTTTCAAATTTGAAAGTAAATTTAGTGCCAACTGCCGATTAGACAAAAATTATAGCGGCCATCTTATCAACAATTATGAATAGAAAGCTTAAATTGTGGGAACTAGAGCGAGTTAGCGAGGATGAATTCAAGGCACAGCAGAAATTTCCTTTGATTATTATATTAGATGGTATTCGCAGTCTTAACAACATTGGGTCATTTTTTCGTACGGCTGACGCCTTCAATGTTAAAAAAATATATTTATGCGGGATCACAGCTCAACCACCACATCGCGATATTCAAAAAACAGCTTTAGGTGCAACAGAAACTGTAATTTGGGAATACAGAGAATCCATTGTAGAACTTGTAATCGAGCTCAAAAAACAGGGGGTTTTTGTTTGTAGCATAGAACAAGCTGAAGAAACCTTATTCCTTCAAAATAGTTTAGCACTTGATGCAGACAAATTTGCATTTGTATTCGGCAATGAGGTAGACGGTGTTGACCAACAAGTCATCAATTTGTCTGATGTCATAATCGAAGTGCCTCAATTTGGTACAAAACATAGTTTGAATGTATCAGTTTGTGCGGGTGTTATTCTTTGGGAATTTACAAAGCGTTACATCTGCTAATTATAGTTCACAAGGTTGCCTTGCGCAGCAATTAGATTCCTTTCCCATTTCGATAAGTTATAGCTACATTTGTAGCGAAATTTTAAAAAAAAGTAATGATCGAAACAGACATTATTATAATTGGCGCAGGCCCTGTAGGGCTTTTCACCGTATTCGAAGCGGGACTTTTAAAGTTACATTGCCATTTGATAGATTCTTTACCTCAACCCGGTGGACAATGTTCCGAAATTTATCCTAAAAAGCCCATTTATGATATCCCTGGATTCCCTAGTATATTAGCTGGAGAATTGGTTGACAATTTAATGGCTCAAGCAGCCCCTTTCAAACCGGGTTTCACGCTTGGTGAAGCAGCCATGACAATCGATAAAACAGACGATGGAAAATTTATTGTTACAACTGTTAAAGGAACGAAACATGCGGCACCAATTGTTGTAATTGCTGGAGGATTAGGTGTTTTTGAACCACGTAAACCGCCTATCGAAAACCTTCTAGATTATGAAGATAAGGGTGTGGAATACATCATTAAAGACCCTGAATTTTACCGTGGAAAACGTTGTGTGATAGCAGGAGGAGGAGATTCCGCATTAGATTGGTCAATCTTCTTAGCAGAGAAAAACATTGCAAAAGAAGTTGTTCTTGTTCACCGCAGCAGCTCTTTCAGAGGACATTTGGATTCAGTACAAAAGGTTATTGACATGGCCGGAACTGGAAAAATAAAATTAATAACGGAAGCTGAAGTAACCGGTATTGGGGGGAATGGCAAGGTGGAAAATGTTCTCATAATACATCAAAAAGATGGTGAGATTATCCAAGAAACAGATCATTTTATTCCACTTTTTGGGTTAAAACCAAGCTTAGGGCCAATCGCTAATTGGGGATTAGAAATTGATAAAAATGCCATAAAAGTTAATACACTTGACTACTCAACAAACATACCTGGGATTTATGCAATCGGTGATGTGAACATATATGAAAATAAACTCAAATTAATTCTTTGTGGGTTCCATGAAGGCACCTTAGCCGTTCAGTCAGCTTTTGCTCGCATCTATCCAGACAAAAAAAATATTTTAAAATACACGACAGTAAACGGTGTGCAGGGATTTTAAATCTGTAAATGCCCAAAAAATAAAAAGCATGAAAGTAGTTTCAGTACAAGAATTAAAAGCGATGATTGACAACAAGGAAGATTTCCAGTTGATCGACGTGCGCGAACCGTATGAAGCAGAAATTTGTTCCATCAACGGTACATTGATTCCATTATCAGAAGTTCCGACGAGAACGGATGAAATCAGCAAAGACAAAAAAGTGGTTGTGCATTGTCGTTCAGGTGCTAGAAGTGGCAATACCATTCAATTCCTTGAGCAAAATTTCGGTTATTCAAACCTCTATAATCTAACAGGAGGAATTCTTTCCTGGGCGAATGAAATCGACCCGGAAATGGAAACCTACTAACAAATGAATAGAAAGAACATCAATGCGGTCGTCGTTCTAGGAATCATTTCCCTGGCGAG
>CAMATR010000080.1 GCA_945861175.1 Chitinophaga pinensis
ATGATTCAAGCCAATTGCATAGCTTGTCATGGTCCTGGAATGACTTCACCCAACCTTTCGAGCTATGAAAGCGTTTCGTTGAATGCAACTAAAATTTTGAATTCGATGAATGCAACAGCAGGATATGAGCTTATGCCAAAAAATGGTCCTGCTTTGAATGATACTTTGATCAGCAATTTTTCTTGTTGGATAAGTCAAGGAAAATTAAATAATTAATAACACAAATATTTTTAAAATGAAAAAAACTTACTTTTTATTTTTAATGATTCTAGGCATAGCTTCTGTTATGTCTTTTCAGTCGATAAATTTGCCTGAAATTGAGCGATATTTGCCAAAAAGTGGTCATTTATTAAGCTCAGGTGGAGCCGCTCCCGGTAAAACAGGCGCAACTGGGGAAGGAAATTGCACAGGTTGTCATTCGGGTACTACTCAGGATGGAAATACTGAAAATATACTTACGGTGACCAATGGAGCATCTGTAGTAACTGAATATGTGCCTGGTTCTTCTTATACTGTGTCGCTGACAATGCTTTCAAATCCATCTAAAAAAGGATTTCAGGCAACAGCTTTGACTAGTGCAGAAGCTATGGCGGGCAATTTTACTGCTGGGACTAATACATCAGTGAATGGAACAGCGAAGAAGTATGCAAACCATACATCTTCAAGTAATACATCTGCGGTTAGTTCATGGAATTGGAATTGGACAGCTCCTGCAACAGATGAAGGAGATGTCACCTTCTTTGTTGCTTCAAATAAAGCAAATAATAATGGACTACCAAGTGAGGATGTGATATATCTTTCACAGCATACTCTCTCTGCGGCTTCAACAGCAGGAATAAAGGAATCGAAGGTATTGAACCCGTTTTCCGCTCGTTATTCTTCTGAGTCAAATCAACTAATACTCAATTTTGAATCATTGACTTCATGTCCAACATCTATAAATATCGTTGATATGTCTGGAAGCTCTGTTTATTTTATGGAGTCGGGATTATCTCAAATTGGGGAAAATATAGAGAAAGTAGTTTTGCCATCTGAAATAAAAAGTGGTTTATATGTTGTTCACTTTTTCCTAAATAATCAAGGGATGTCCTCTAAAGTATTTATTCAGAGAAAATAATCAGTATAGTCTGAGTTCAAATAATTGAAGGGGTATTTTTGCCCCTTTTTTAGTTCAATCTATTTGTTACCAATTCAGAAACTTTTTTGTAAAACTGTTGGGGGGAGTATGTGCGCCATTCAATTTCCTCCAATTCTCCACCCATAATAAAATAATGATCAATGTGAATTCTTTCAAATTCATCCAAAACATGGTCATGGAAATTTACCATCGCTATCCAACCATCTTCTACATCATCAAACCATTCCTCATAATAACAATCATCAGAGTAATGAAAATTAAGTACATTTTCTCCAATAAGAATAAATTGATTGATTCCATATTTCATTAGAGGTTCAATGATGTCTCTTTTAAGAATCATAATATCATTTTCTATGGCATCATTCCATTCTCCGATTAGTTCAATAACTGCAAATAGTTCTTCATAATCCGTGTAGAGAATTTTGATAAATAGGGTAGGTGAGCCAATAGAATCCCACTGAGGATGGATGTAAAAATTGTATATTTTGTTGTTGAATTCAAATTCACTGTATTGTCTTTCATAGAAAGGTGAAAGTTCATCCTCTGAAGCAATGTAATCATTTCGCCATCCATAAAAGGGTTCAATCATGTGCATATGCAAAGTTAAACATAGTGGCACATTTTGTGCTAAGTCTCCACTGATAATTAATTGTAAATTTGAAAGAATATTATTACTATGAAAAATCTATTTTCTTTTTTAGCCCTTGTTTTAATTTTAGTTTCATGTGGAGGTAATAAAACCAATCGCGAACTTAATGAGTATGTTTCTGCATTTCTAAAGGATAACAAAAAAGTAATAGCTTTTGGAAAGATAAATATGGAATCCGTTCTTGATAAAGCAGATTATAAAAAGATTCCAAAACTTGGTGTTATTGTCAATAAATATTTGAATGAGCTAAATTCTTCTATTAATATTGAAACAGGCATTTATTTTGCATTGGAAGGACCACTTTTAGAAGATGGAACACCTGAAACTACCTATGCATTTTTTGAGGCTGTTAATGCGGATTCATTAGTTCAGAAGCTAACGCAGCAGGGTTTTGATCCTGAAATTGACGGTGATTTACAATTTATAGAAAGTGGTGACGTATCACTTGGCGTTAAAAACAATCTTTGTGTTTTGATTATCAAAAAAGGTGAATATGATGCAAAAAATATGCTGATAGAATCTTTTGAAAAAGTTAAAAATGATGAGTCAGAAGGTAAAGTTGATGCAATTTTGCATGAAGAAGCTGACCTGGTGATGGGGTTAAGTATGGAAAATATGTACCTGACTTCCAATACTGATTTAGCTAAATTAACAAAAGAAAAACAGGAGAAAGTTCAAGAAATGGTTCAAGATTCCTATATCTTATCCACGCTGGATTTTGAAAAAGGTCAGACAATTTTCGAATCAAAAAATTTATTTTCTACAGTTTTGAATGAAAAAATGTTCTTGAAAGAGGATGGTTCAGCTTCAATTATTTCGAAACTAGGCACTGGAGCTCCTACCATAGGATTTTCTATGAATATGGATATGAAGAAATTACAAGGATTTCTTGAAGAATATTCTCCAAACACATTGAAAGATTTGGGAGATAAGGCAGGTGGCGCTGTATCTTTCCTTTTGGCTTCAGGCGGCGAAGATGCTTTATCTAATCTTTTTTCTGGAGAAATTGGTGCGGTAATGGTCGGTGCTCCAAATGCGTATGAAGGGTTGTCCGACTTTAACTTTTTTGTAGGATTAGGCAAACAAGGCAAAATGATGGCCGATCAAGCAAAAATGTTTTTATCAATGGGTATGGATGATGTATATGTGGATGCAAAAGGATTGTCAGCATATAGCAATAAAGAATTTGCGCCATCAGCTGGAAGGAAATTATCGATATCAAAAGATTTCGAAAATTTTGGCAAAAAAGGGATTACAGCTTTTGTCAATTTGGAAGGAGTTGACTTGAGTTCATTTGAATTTGAAAACGAGCAGAAGATTATTTATTTGATTAAGAATATTTCTTTCGAAATGAATAATACTGGGTCAAAGTTAGTCATTACAGCTAAAGATGATTCTGAAAATATGCTTAAACAATCTGTAGACCTAATGGTTGAAGTGCTCGCAGATAAAATTGGCACTCTAGTATTGTAATTTCATCATTGCAACAAAACCTTTTATTATTCAAATTGTTTCAATAATATGACACTTAGTAGGGATGATTGGAAAAAATTAACAGCCGACGAGGAAAGAATAATCTTGCGTAAAGGAACAGAGTACCCATTTACTGGAGAATACAATAATTTTAAGGAGAATGGGATGTTTGTTTGCCGTCAGTGTGAGCATCCTCTTTACGAAAGCTCAGATAAGTTTAATTCTGGATGTGGTTGGCCTTCCTTTGATGACCAGATTGGCGAAAATGTGAGGAGAGTAGCTGATGCTGATGGACGAAGAATTGAAATTGTTTGTGCTAATTGCGGAGGTCATCTTGGTCACGTTTTTGAAGGAGAGCGTATTACCTCTAAAAATACACGACATTGTGTCAATTCCCTTTCTATTCGATTTAAACCTAAGGATTAGTTGAGTAAGGGCAGTCAAAGATCTCTTCACAATGTTCGTATATCATGTTGTGTAATATCAATTGAGCAGCCAAAGCTAATTGGGTGTAGTTTTGAGAATTATTACCAAAACCGGCCGCTGAGGTTTGCCACATTTGTTCAATTAAATCTTGATTTCCTTTTTTAGGCTGAATTTTATTGATTACTGCACTGACATTCGTTGCTCCGGCATGATAAACATGCAAAACCAACAAACGAAACCAAAGATCAGTTTCATTAAATTCCAAATGATATGCATTTAATATTTTTTTAGCTTCAGGGATACACACTCTTTTAATTAAGCGGGATGATGCATAAGCTGATCTTTCAAAATCCTTTCTTTCATCCGTTTTATCATTTACAATTAATCCCTGCGCTCTTGCTACACTAGGCATAAGTTGAAATGCGCCGTATGCTCCAGAAATTGATTTTGCCATTTGACCTGGGCTTTCAATAAGCAGTATTGCCTGCGCATACCATGGATCAACACCATTTTTCTCAAATGCTTCAACTCCTTTTGAAAGACTGTAATAAACTTCTTTGAATCGGTAAAAATCACTTTTACCTGTAGTTACGTTGATACGTTCAGTGGGTAATAAGCCCAACGAAGAGCGCAAACTATCTCGATAATATGATTTTTGAGCTTCTGTTTTTTTATGCCAATCTTTTAAAGACATCTTAACGATTATCTGTCTTGTCGCTGCAATATTTATGAGGCATGAATCTGGAGCTAGATGCATAATTTGCATCCAAAATTGAGGTTGTGGAAGCATATCCCATCTTTGTTCAAAGATTTGACCGGCATGCATGAGAGTATTAATTGTTTGGTTGTTGTGAACTTCAATCTTTTCATCCTCCCATGAATTGAAGGGTTGGGCAAAGAAAAATGGCCCAATACTAAGAAGAAGAAAAGATAGTCCGTATTTGATCATGAATAACGATTACAACAATGTTGAAAATTACGGATAATTGGCTTTTTACGCAAATCATTCACTAAATTTTAACACACGAAGACATGTTAGTACCCTACTTAAAAATGTATTTTTGTGTATGCACCAATTACTCAAAATCTTTTCATATCCGCTAATTGCACTAGTTCGTTTATACCAGTTACTAATTTCCCCCATTTTCCCCCCAACATGTCGCTACACGCCCTCTTGTTCAACATACATGATTGATTCATTGAAAACTTGGGGCCCATTCAAAGGAACATGGTTGGGATTGAAAAGAATTGCTTCGTGCAGACCGGGTGGTGGCCATGGTCATGATCCAGTGCCAGAAAAGAAAATAATTGACAAAAAATGAAAAAAGCGCTACGTATTCTTTTTTTAATTCCATGCTTATCGTTTGGTCAGCAGAAAGTTCCGTTTCCAGCTGAAATAAAGTCATTAAAAGGAAATGAGCAATACTATAATTTTGCGTGGTTTCATGATCTAGCCACGGATGCTATTGGTATTAAAGGATCAAAAATTGAATTAGGAATTGATTTACCTCAGGAATTAGATGATGCAATCAATACGTTTATAACGAACAACTCGAGATCCAATAAAAAGATCAATCCATTTAATAGGCATGACATTGCAATTGAAGTTGATTTTTACTGCAATCAACAATTGGTTCAACGGAGAAGTGGCTTTTTTTATAAAGAATTCAAGAAGGATCTTCGCTCAAATCAATGGAAGGAAGATACTACAAACTATACCTTTCGAGTGAGATTTGAGCCACCCGTCGCCGGTGATTATTTTGCTAGAATTTCCATTCAAAATAAGTTTGGAGAGTCTTATAATCATTATTTAGAATTTTCTATCAATGAATCAAGCCACCAGGGATATTTGAAAATTGGAGCGAATGGTAAACATTTGGCTTTTTCAGGAACAGGAAAATCATTTTTTGGAGTTGGGCAAGATATTCCTTGGACCGAATGGGAAGATTGGAATAAAATGGACCGAGCTGTTGGTCCGAAAAAATTTGAAGAGATTCACTCAGCATTGAAGGCGTTTGAGGCTGCCGGCGGAAATTTTACGCGCTTTGTTGCTTCACCATGGTTTATGCAATTAGAGTGGGAGGCACTTGGCAATTATAGCCCAAAATTAGGACAGGCCTGGGAGTTTGATAGAATTGTTGAATACTGTGATGAGGAAGAAATTTATTTTATTTTTTGCGCATTGATGCACTCACCGCTTGAAAGTCGAACTGACGAAAACGATGGAGTACTGCCAGGAATTAGATGGGAAACATATTGTTACAATGACGACGATAAAAGTCGACTAGAGTTTCCTGCTGAACCTCTAATAGGAATCAATAAAGCAATTGAATTTTACAGTGATGATAAAGCCAAGGATCATGTCAAAAATTATTTTCGTTATTTGAGCGCACGCTATGGTTATTCGTCATCACTAACTGGGTGGCAATTGATGTCTGAAGTTGATGAAACTGCCGAATATAGGGATAAAGAAAATCTAGGGGTAATAAGTGATCATTCTGAGAACCGAAAACAAGTAAGGATTTGGACGGATGAAATTTCATCATACATGAAAAATGAGTTGATGGATAAACAATTGATAAGTATGGCGATTATAAAAGGCAAGGGGTATTCAAAAACTTTTTTAGACCCCGAACTTTTCAATTTACCAAACATCGATTATTTCGGTTACCACGATTATATGTTTGAAACAACGCCATCAACTGGAAAGGTTAGAAATCGAAATTTATTGGTCAGGTATCCATCTGTCAATGAGGTAAATATTGGCTTTCAAAATGGGTCAATTACCTATCCGGATTTTCAGAACAAACCATTTATTTATGATGAATTTGGTCATATCTTAACAATTCCTAGAAAATATCCTGAAGATGATGGCATCGATCCTACTAAGGATTTCAATAATTGCGCTGATTTTATGATCAAACAAGATCTTTGGTTTACACTGACTTCTGGCTGTGCTGTTGCAGGGTTAGATTGGTGGAATCAAGATGAAGTTAAGCGTTATGCAATGTGGAATGCATTTTATCCTGCCATAATAAAATTTACACAAGAAATTGATTTCGAAAAGGTTGATTACACTTTAGTTCGCCAAGTAAAAGGAATACCAGTGATTGCCCAGAGATGGCCATTAACAGAAAAAGAGATTAAGCAGAGCAGTAGCTCAGCGTATGGCAAGGATGATTTATTAGAAGCATATATTCAGGTTTCTTCAGATCAAAAACAAGGTTTTGGGTGGATGTCTAATCGCTCTGTGAACTGGTACAATATGATTGATGAATACCCTTGTCTTAAAAGTTTACTAGAAGGCACAGCGCCCTATCATCAATCCTATATTTCGAAACCAGGTGAGGATGATTTAGCAGATAAACCAATAGATATTGATTCTGATGCTTATTTCATTAAAGTTTATGGATTAAAAAGGAGGGTAGCCTATACAGTTAGTTTTTATAGCACCACAAGCGGAGATATTATTAAAACGACAGAATTCAGGACAAATGGCAAAGGAATACTTAAATTATTTTCT
>CAMATR010000081.1 GCA_945861175.1 Chitinophaga pinensis
TTTGCTAACATTTTTGTCAATGTTGTTTTTCCTGATCCGATATTTCCTGCTACAGCGATGTGCATAAATCTATTAATTTGAACCGACTAAATTACAATAAATGAAAGAATTATTGGTGAATTTTCAGACTGTATTTTAAAATTTTATCCGAAGTCTTGAAATAGTAGTAATCACTTGATTTTTTAAATTCATAGATTTCATCTAACGGTAAATTAACTAAAGTTGTATTCTCACCATAAAGCTCACGAACATCTAGTTGGTCATTATTTAAACAGAAAACTTTACCAATTGAGAGATTTAAAGAGCGAATACTTGACAAGGTATTCTCAGGACTGAAGTCATATTCATATAGAAGAGACCCATACATATCCAACTCGTAAAATGATCCATCATCGCTCAATAAAAAAAGATGCGTATCGAATTCAACCATCTCTTTTATATCAGATAAATTAAGTATTCCCTTTAAGTTTTTCACTTCTTGGTATTGTATTTTACCCGATAAATCCAACAGGAGTAATTTGGAATTCAATTGATCGAGTACCCAAACTTTATCAGGCTGAGAGGAAACAGCGACTAGAGAAGCCATTCCGATATTAAAATCTGACAATTCAATAAGGTTTTCACTCATTGTCAAAGTATTGTCCATAAGACACAATACCTGCTGTTCCTCCGAAAACAAAACAAGTTTCATAGTATTTACAGGCATTATCTCTTTAATGTTTCCAACAGATTTGATACTCTGGGCAAACTTTTGAACACCAAGAGAATCAAATTTCTGAAGCACTCTTCCATTGTTGAAATAAATATTCCCCAAAATATCTACCGCCCAAGATGTATTATCATCTACATGGTATTCCATTTGTTTTACCCAAAAGAATGAATCACTTTTCTGCGAAAACAAAAAAGAATTTACTATAATATAAATTAAAGAGAGCACTAATTTCATTTTACTATTTTATCTCTTAACATGATCAGCAATATTTGCTCCACAATTTCGCGATTATTCGATAAGCGCGGCACTTTATGTTGTCCACCTAATTTGCCTTCAGACTTTAACCAATTATCAAATGTACCTGCATTTAATATTTTTATAATTGGTGAAGCCAAAACAAAATTGTTACTTCGTTTCGCATCGTAATCAGAATTTACCTCTCGTAACTTTTCATCTAATAAATTTGAAAATCGAGCTATTTCGTCTGGGTGTCTGGTAAATTCAATCAACCATTCATGAGCGCCACTTTCAATACCATTCATGAAAACTGGGGCAACAGTATACTCCCTAACAACTGCCCCTGTTTTACTTGCTGCATGTGTAATGGCTTTATCGGCATTTTCTACAATCAGCTCTTCTCCAAATGCATTTATAAAACTTTTTGTACGACCTGTAACCCTGAATCTGTAAGGTGTTTTAGAAGTAAATTTCACAGTGTCTCCAACAATATAGCGCCATAATCCGCCATTGGTTGAAATTACTATCGCATAGTTAACATTTAGTTCAACACCAGCTAGACAGACAACTTCCTCAGAATCCACACCCTTGAAGGAGTGCATCGGAATGAATTCATAAAAAATACCATAATCTAACATCAACAATAATTCATTTGAATTTATCTGGTCCTGCATCCCGAAAAAGCCTTCAGAAGCGTTATAAGTTTCCACATAATTCATCTTAGAATCCGGAATCAGGTTTTCAAACTGGGATTTATAAGGCTCAAAACTAACGCCCCCATGCATGAACAACTCCAAATTTGGCCAAACCTCTTTCAAATTCTCTTTACCCGAAATTTCAAGTACTTTATTAGCCAATACCATTGTCCAGCTTGGAACACCCGCCAAGATATATACATCCTCATGAATTGTACTTTGTGCCATTTTCTCAATCTTTTCCTCCCATTCACTCATAAGTGCAATATCTTTAGATGGTGTTCTACGGATTTCTGCCCACCACGGCAAATTTTTGACGAGTATAGCAGATAAGTCCCCAATGTAAGAACTTGCTGTTAGGTGATTGATTTGAGCACTTCCACCTACTGTAAGATGTTTTCCTTTGTAAAGTTTTCTATTTGGATGATTTTCATAATACATTGCCAAAAGATCTGTCCCTCCCTTGTAATGACATTCTTCCAATGAATCTCTGGTAACTGGTATCAATTTACTTCTACTTTCTGTCGTGCCAGATGATTTAGCAAACCATTTTGTTTCTGTTGGCCATAATAAATGTTGTTCACCAGAAATCAATCTGTCCACATATTGCTTTATGTCATTGTATTCCTGCAATGGCACTTTTTCATTGTAATGCTCGTAAGTCCTAATGAGTTCGTAATTGTATTTTTTTCCCCATTCCGTTTCAGTCCCTAAATTGATTATTTTCTCAAATAGCTCACTTTGCACCTCAAGCGGATATTTACGAAAAAGATCGATTTGGTGTATTCTCTTTTTCATTACCCATGCAAATATGGAATTAAATGGCATATGTCATTTATTTAAACTAAGTTAATCAATAGAAAACAAAAAAGCCATTCTTATCGAATGGCTTTAGAAATTTACGAGTATTTATGGGTATTAACCCCAAATAAGAACACAAGCGATAACGGCTAACACAAAGATCGTATAGATTGTACCTAATGCTACTGTTGAACCTTCGAAAAAATTATCTGGCATAATGAATGTTTTTTATCAAAATTAAAAAATAATTATTAATCAATCTCTTGAACCGAAAATTCTCAAAAGAGAAAGAAATAAGTTTACAAAAAGAATGTAAAGTTGAAGTCCACCAACCAATGAAAGCTTATTTCTATCAACACCTGAAAGAGAGCTGTCTTGAGAAACACCTTTCAATTGCTGCATGTAGTAAGCTGTCAAGCCAGTGAAAACAAATACACCAACCACAGCGATAATGAAATCTAACATTCCATTTCCTATGAACATATTTACAATTCCAGCGATGAACATCCCAATAAAAACCATGTAAAGAAGACTTCCAAATTTGGTCAAATCTGTTTTTGTTGTATAACCAAGTATCGCCATTCCCGCAAAAGCTCCTGCAGAAACGAAGAATGTAGAGGCGATTGCAGCACCAGAGTAGACCAAGAAAATCGTTCCCAAACTCAAGCCCATTAAAGCAGAATAAGCAATAAAAAGCCCAAGCAGAACACTCATGGAAAGTGACCTATAACCCCACTGAATAACTAATCCGAGGGCTAGTGGGGAGAATGCTACCACATAAAACATTGGTGAAATAGAGGCTCTATCAGCGCTTAAAAAGTACTGCGCGAAAAATTCTGGGGTACCACAAGTGTAAGCTATAACACCAGAAATACCAAGTGCCCCAAACATATAGCTGTAAACACTGCGGAAGAATTCACGAGAAATTTCTTGCGTGTAACCTTCCTGAGAATCGATAATATTATTGTTCATTGTTAATGTAATTTTGCTTGCACCAAATTAATAAATTCTTTTCTTGTTGCATCATTTTTGAGAAATAATCCTGTAAATGCGCTCGAAGTTGTAACTGAATTTTGTTTCTGAACTCCGCGCATCTGCATGCACATGTGAGCACATTCGATTACCACTGCAACGCCTTTCGGATTTAAAGTTCTTTGAATACAATCACGAATCTCTATTGTAAGTCTCTCCTGCACTTGTAATCTTCTTGAATAAGCATCTACTACCCGCGGCACTTTGCTCAATCCAACAATTTTACCATCGGGAATATAGGCTACGTGAGCTTTCCCGAAAAAGGGTAGCATGTGGTGTTCACACATTGAATAAACTTCAATGTCCTTCACAATAACCATTTCGGAATATTCTTCGTGGAATATTGCTTGTTTAATCAAATCATCAGGATTAATGTCATAACCATGCGTCAAAAACTGCATTGCTTTGGCAACTCTCTCAGGTGTCTTAATTAAGCCCTCACGCTCAGGATTCTCACCAATTTGTCTTATGATATCTTCGTAATGCTCGGATAACTTATTAGTTATTTCGTCATTGTATTTTTCTTCTTTCACAAAATGCGCTTTCTTGATTTAGAACATTTTAAACTTAAAATGGTTCTTTTCCTCCGTAATATTCAACATAATTATTCTCAGTCTCAACCAGTTTGATTTTTACTAGTTCTCCACCAGCTTTTCTAATTGGATCCTTAATACGCTGCCAGACTTGAATAGCAAGATTTTCAGTAGAAGCAAGTATTCCATTTAGAAACGGCACGTCCAAATTCAAATTCTTGTGATCCAATTGCTCAATCACTTCTTCTTTTAAAATAGTACTCAAATCCTTAAGATTTATAACAAAGCCAGTATCCTCACTTGGCACACCTTTTACTGTAACAAAGATTTCAAAATTATGCCCATGCCAATTCTTGTTGCTGCATTTACCGAAAACCTCCCAGTTTTTTTCATCTGACCAGTCTTCTCTCCACAACTTATGAGCGGCATTAAATGTCTCCCTCCGGGTAATGTAGATTTTATTCACTTTTCGAAAAATATGCACAAAGATACTTGAGAATTCTCAAATCCAAAATAACTCATTGATCAAGTGCAGTTAATTATACTTAATTTTATTTCGTGGAAGAAAGATTAGACAAGTTATTGATCCAACGAAACCTTGTAAGTTCTCGAGTGAGAGCCGAACAAATAATTCGTGAAACGGGTGTAAAGGTAAATGGTAAACTCATTACTAAAACCGGAAAAAAAGTACCTGTAGACGCCCACTTAGAAATGATTAGTGAAGAACTGCCATGGGTTTCTAGGGGTGCACTCAAACTTTTGGAAGCAATGAACCATTGGAATCCTTCTCTATCCGGAGGTATTTTCATGGATATTGGATCGTCAACAGGTGGTTTTACGGAAGTATTACTTCAAAAAGGCGCGAAAAAGGTGTATTGCATTGATGTCGGAAAGGATCAATTGCATTCAAAACTAAGAAATGATGTTCGTATTGTTTCATATGAAAAAACACATGTTCGCGAACTTACGAACCATTTGATTGATGAGATTTGTGACGGCTGTGTTATCGATGTCTCCTTTATTTCACTTACGAAAGTGTTTCCATTTATTCATTCTTTTCTAAAAAAAGATTCAATTGTAATTGCATTAATTAAACCTCAATTTGAGGTGGGAAAGGAAAATATTACCAAAGGGGGAATCGTAAAAAACAAAAGTTTATACCCCGAAGTAATCGAAATGATTAAAAATAATGGCCGCACAAATAACCTTGCATATGTTGATCACATTTCTTCCCCAATATTGGGAGGAGATGGTAATGAAGAGTTCTTAATGCTTTTGAAAAAAGTCTAGTTCAAATTGTAATTTCAAGTTTTGAATTAAATTTATTTAAACTATTCAAAAACATTCTTATAAAGAATCTGTTCTTTAGAAACAATCAAAATAAGGCTTTTTCTATCTTTGTACTAATTATGGCAGACAGTATAACAAAACCTTTTAACGTCAGAGAAATCAGAGAGCAATTTCCTGCTCTCAGACAGACAATATATGGTAAAAATCTAATTTACTTTGACAATGGTGCGACATCACAAAAACCACAGGTAGTTATCGATGCCATTAACCGCTATTACTCAAAGGATAACGCCAATATTCATAGAGGCGTGCATTACATGAGCCAAAAGGCTACAGGGGAATTTGAAGAGGCAAGGAAAACAATTCAGGTGTACCTCAATGCGAAAAAATCTGAGGAAATCATTTTCACGAAAGGAACAACTGACAGCATAAATTTGGTGGCTTTTTCTTTTGGAGAGCTCTTATCTTCTGGAGATGAAATTTTAATTTCAGCCATGGAACACCATTCAAATATCGTTCCTTGGCAAATGCTTTGTGAACGAAAAAACCTAAAGCTTCGTGTAGCTCCCATTAATTCAAAAGGGGAACTAATTATTGATGAATTTGACAAACTTTTAAATAATAAAACGAAGCTTGTTTCTATAATTCATATTTCAAATACTTTAGGAACAATAAATCCTGTTAAAGATTTGATAAAAAAAGCACATTCCGTTGGTGCTAAAGTTTTAATAGATGGTGCGCAAAGTATTCAGCACTTAAAAATAGATGTTCGCGATTTAGACTGTGATTTTTACACTTTTTCTAGCCACAAAGTCTTTGGTCCAACAGGAATAGGAGTGCTATATGGAAAAGAAGCTGTTTTGGACAGCATGCCCCCATATCAAGGTGGAGGTGACATGATTTCAAAAGTAACCTTTGAGCGGACAACTTATAATGAACTTCCCCACAAATTCGAAGCTGGAACACCACACATTGCAGGAGGAATTTGTCTAGGTGAAGCTATTCGATTTCTATCCTCACAAAACTTGAATGCGATTCAAAAACACGAAAAGTATTTAGCCGATTATGCGCAAGATATGCTTGATACGTTTGAGGGAGTTCGAATTATTGGTGAAGCAAAAGAGAAAACCTCTGTAGTTTCTTTTATTGTCAACAAAATTCATCCATTTGACATTGGAACCTTGCTTGACAAACAAGGCGTTGCAGTTCGAACGGGGCATCATTGTACACAGCCTTTGATGGACTTTTTTAAAATTCCAGGAACAGTTAGGGCATCCTTTGCATTTTATAATACGAAAGAAGAAATAGAAACTTTTATCGCTGCTGTTGAAAAAAGCATCAGTATTCTTAAGTAATTAAAGATGAATATCGAAGAAAAACAACAGGAAATTATCGATGAATTCACAATCTATGATGATTGGATGGAAAAATACGAGTACATCATTGAATTAGGCAAAGAACTTGAGACAATTGATCCCACAAAAAAAACAGACGATCGACTTATTGAAGGTTGTCAGTCTAGGGTATGGCTAAATACAGACGTGCAAGAGGGTAAAATGCGTTTTACAGCCGATTCCGATGCCATAATAACCAAGGGCATCATTGGGCTTTTAATAAGAGTCCTAAATAATGAAACACCTGAAACTGTTGCCAAAACAGACCTTCACTTTATCAATGATATTGGTTTACAAGAACACCTTTCTCCCACAAGAGCAAACGGATTATTGAGCATGGTTAATCGCATGAAAATGGATGCATTGAAAGCGAGCATGAAAAGCACAAAATAAAGACATACTTAAGGAAAAAATGGAAAATGAAGTCGTGCAGTTGGAAAACAAAGTTGTTGAGATGTTAAAAACAATCTATGATCCAGAGATTCCGGTCGATATATTTGAACTAGGACT
>CAMATR010000082.1 GCA_945861175.1 Chitinophaga pinensis
TGACAAACAATTACTTCCAGCACTTGGGAAAATCTTGATTGAATTTGTACCTAATCTAAAAGAAAGAATCACATTTACAGATGCTCGGATTGGGCAAGTGGATGCGGTAATTGCAACAGGAAGTGATAATTCTTCACATTATTTCGAACAGTATTTCGGCAAATACCCTCATGTTTTTAGAAGGAATCGAACATCTGTCGCCGTCTTAAATGGATCAGAGACAAAGGAAGATATTTATCAATTGGGGCATGATATTTTTGACTTTTTTGGTTTAGGTTGCCGCAATGTTGCTCATGTTTTAATCCCTGAGAGTTTCGAATTAAATCGATTTTTTGAAGGTATAGTTGACCATTCGAGTGTTATTCATCATAATAAATACGCAAATAATTACGACTATAACAAAGCTATTTATTTGTTAAACAAACAAGAGCTGCTCGACAATAATTTCGTTCTATTAAGAGATTCTTTAGAATTGTTTAGCCCTTTGGGAATGGTTCATTATCATTATTATAAAACAAGTCAAGATGTGAAAAATTACCTAAACATGTTTAATAAAGATATTCAAGCAATTATTGGGCATGGATTTATACCATTCGGACAATCTCAAAAACCTTCCTTAATTGACTATGCCGACGGTGTTGATACGATGCAATTTTTGAATTCACTTGAAAGTTAAATTCTTTTAAACAGGCAATGATCTGTAAAGGGTTAGCGACATACTTTCTTTCACTTGAAGAATTCCAATGATACAAACACTCCTTTCCTTTTTTTATGTTTTACTTTTTACTAATTGCACTATCAGGAGTTAGACATGGATTTTAAAAATAATTTTTTTAAGGGGTAATGAACCTTAAACTTCTGAAGATGTACATATGCATAATTGGAAGTTTTCAAAAATGGTACGCACTAAAATCCCCATATTATGAATATTTTTTTTTTCATTAGCGCAATTTATGGTGTTATTTCACTACTCACTTATTTTGTAATCAAAACTTTGCGAAGAACAATATTACTAATTCCGTTAATTAAAACACCTAGGAATGATTATGAGGATTCTCAAGTATTATTAGTTCTTGAAATACATAGTTATCCACTGAAAACCAAATCAATAAGATATTTCAAAAATATCTTTAACCTAAGTGTTTTTCTTTCTTTTTTAGATTCATAACTTTAATTGGAATAAAAATGAATTTCCATCGTTTTGTAATCGCTAATACCTTTTTTTGATTAAAAGTATGTCATGTTAATAAAAACCTAACATTTGTAGTTTTATGATTTAAAAGTTTTTTGTTAAGTTTGGCCAATAATTGTTAACCTAAAAAGAAAAAAATCTAACATTATGAGCAATAAAAAAACATCAGGTGGTTTTTCATCTCTTATGGCTGTTTTAGCCATTGTGGTCGCCCTTATCGCAGGTGTGATTATTTACAAATTCATTTTTGGTGCGCCAGCAAACTTTGTGGACAATGATCCAAACGGAGAACCATTAGAAGGAAACTTAATGGCTACTATTTACAAAGGAGGATTTATTGTTCCTATCCTAGTGGCTGTAAATATTATCATCCTAATTTTTTCAGTTGAACGTTTTGTTACTCTTGCAATGGCCGCAGGCAAAGGTAAAGTGAATGTTTTTGTCGGTAAAATCAAAGGTCTTCTTGAAGCAAAACAGATTACTGAGGCAATCGAAGAATGTGATTCACAAAGAGGTTCTCTAGCAAATGTTGTTCGCGCTGGATTGGAAAAATACGATGTGATTAAGGATGACTCATCGATGGATAAAGAACAAAAAATTGAATCTTTGAAAAAGGAATTGGAAGAAGCTACTTCATTGGAGTTGCCGATGCTTTCCAAAAACCTAGTGATTCTCTCAACTTGTGCTTCCGTTGCTACATTAATTGGTTTGATTGGTACTGTAATGGGTATGATTCGTTCCTTCTCAGCCATGAGCCATGGTGCTCCTGATACATCTGCACTAGCAACAGGTATTTCTGAAGCTTTGATCAATACATTTTTGGGAATTGCTGGTTCTACGATAGCTATTATCATGTATAACTTTTTCTCAACAAAGATTGATGGAATGACTTATAGTATTGATGAAGCTTCATTTACTATTGTACAAGATTTTTCTTCATCTAATAAATAGAAGAAGTTTTATACACACTAAACTTTAGTAGAGATGCCAAAGATAAAAATGCCCAAAAGCTCTCCGTCCATAGACATGACGCCTATGGTGGACTTGGCCTTCCTGCTCGTAACCTTCTTTATGCTTGCAGCCTCTTTCCGCTCAAGCGAGCCAGTAGAAGTGGATGTTCCATCAAGTATCAGTGACAAAATCATTCCTGAGAATGTTTTGCTCGTAACAATTGACAAAGGAGGTCGCGTTTTCTTTAATCTCTCTGACCCAGAGGCAAGAAGAGAATTGCTTTTAAATATGGCTGTTAAATATAAAGTTGGTTTTTCTGAGGAACAAGTCAACAAGTTTACCTATATGTCTAGTTTTGGATGCACGATGCAGGAATTACCTGGATATGTAAATATGACAGGAGATGAAAGGAAAAGCCTGAACACTGCCGGTATACCATATGATTCTACAAATAACCAACTTAAAGATTGGATTTATTACGGCAATATTGCAGCTTTGAATTCTGGTAAAACTGCATTTGAAGAGGCGAAATCGAAAGGTAATGTGCCTGACCCCAATGATTTCAAACCGAAGTTTACGTTGAAAGTGGATAATAAAGCAGTTTATGTTCATGCGCAAAATGTGATAAATGTGTTCAGAGATTTGGAATTGAATAACTTGAATTTTATTACTTCGATGGAGATGGCTCCATTGTAAAAAGATAAATTATGGCAGAAATTGCAGAAGGAGGTGGCGGTGGCCACGATAAAGGAAAGAAGAGAGCCAAGAAAAGCTCCACTCGTGTGGACATGACACCCATGGTAGATTTGGCTTTCTTGTTGCTTACTTTCTTCGTTCTTACATCAACATTTAGCAAGCCAAAGGTAATGTCGCTTGTTTATCCTGCTAAACCAGATCCAGCTCAAGAAATAGAGCCTCAGAAAATCAATAATGCGATTACATTTTTATTGAGTGAGGATAAAATATTTTATTACTCTGGACAGTATTATCCTGTAAATGCTCCAGGTCCGAAGGGTGCCACAGTGCTTGAAGAAACTGATTTTAGCGCAAAAGGAATTAGAAAACTGTTAGCTGATAGAAATTCTTTTGTATTACAAGGAAAAGAAGGATTAGACAAAAAGCTAAAAGGTAAACAAATTCAAGACAGTAGTTATTTAAGAATGCTGATAGATTTTAAAAAGGATCCTGAATCACTTAAGGTTTTGATCAAAACGGATGATAAAGCAACATGTAAAAACTTTATCGATTTAATTGATGAGTTGAAAATTGCCGAAATAGGTGTAATTGCACCTGTAGATATTTTGGCAAGCGAGTTAGATTTGATTAATCAAAAAATAAAGTAATATGGAAGTAATACTTGCAATTATAGCCCTTGTTGCCCTCGTTACCTTGTATGATTATTTTTCAGCAAGAACCTGGCAGCAGGTTACTTCCGACACACGAAACGAAATGGTATTCGAGGGTCGTAACCGAGCTTATGGTGCGTATGTGTTGCGCACAGAATACGATAAGAGATTAATGCTTATTATCTTCTCTTTATTGGCAGTGATAGGAATTAGTTATGGTGCCTATATTGTGATCAAGAATTTACCTGAGGAGAAATTAGCTCCACCTCCTGTCGATACATCACAGTTTACAGTGAATGCTCCTCCTGTTGAAGAGGATGTTCCACCGCCACCCCCTGAAGAACCGCCGCCACCAATGGAAAAAACAGTTGCTTTTACTCCACCTGTAGTTGTGGATATCCCTGTTGAGGATCAAATTCCAATACAAGAAGATATGGATGATGCAAAGGCAGACACAAAAACCAATGATACAGACAATGTAAGTTGGGAGGCGCCTGTGAGTGGTCCATTAGAAACAGAGGAAAAGGAACCCGAAATCTATACCTACGTAGATGAAGATCCTGAGTTCCCGGGTGGTTATGCTGCAATGATGGCCTTTATTCAAAAAAACTTTAATTATCCACAAGTGGCAATAGAAAATAATATTCAGGGTAAGTGCTATATTAAGTTTGTTGTTAAAGGTGATGGAAGCGTGAATAGTGTGCAGATTGAACGAGGAATTGCTGGATGTCCAGAATGCGATAAAGAAGCTCTTCGTGTTGTCAAAATGATGCCTGGTTGGAGAGCTGGAAAAGTAAATGGTAAAAGTGTTTCTACTTTATATCGTCTCCCGATTAATTTCGCTTTGGAGTAAAAGAATATTTTTAATGAATCCCCGTTTGATGTTGTATCTTTCGGGGATTTTTTTTTTCATAGCTGTATGTGGTATAAAAATTTCACATTGATAACAACTAGCTTCATCATTATTATGTGTTTGGTGATGGTATACTTTATGTTGTTCACGGACCTAATGATTGAAAATATGAGTGGTGTAAAAAGAAATACTTTCACCTTTGTACTATTGATTTATGCCGCAATTAGATCTTATAGATTGTATAAATTACTTAGAAAATAATTAACGAATTTATAGATGAATAAAACGATTAAATTTATAACATCTATCAGTGTTATAGTTTACTTATCTTCCTGTGTAAACGATGGAAGACCAATTGGCTATGAAAGCGACACGCACGGAAGGGGACAGGCTAAAATCATGGTGGATGAATCTTTTAAACCTCTTTTTGATACAAGTATTTATACTTTTGAAAGTCAATATCCGCATGCTGATGTAGTACCCTATTATAGAGCAGAAGGGGATATCATAAATGAGTTTTTTGCCAATAAAGTAAAAACAATCTGTATTTCCCGAGATTTTACAGAACAAGAAAAAGCTGAATTGCTAAAAAAGAATGTTGAAGTTCGAAGTGATCGTATTGCTTTTGATGCTGTAACGTTAATTGTTAATCCTGAAAATCCAGATTCGACAATGACCGTAGATCGTTTGAAACGAATCATCATGGGTAAGGATACGATTTGGCCTGGTTTAAAAACGAAAATCAATGTTGTTTATGACCAAGCTAACTCCGCAAATTTTAACTATTTAAGTGCTTTGGTTGGAGAGAAAAATCTTCCAATAAACATCTTTGCCGTCAAATCAAATCTGGAGGTGATTAATTACGTAAAAAACAACAAAAGTGCTTTAGGTATAATAGGACTGAATTGGATAAGTGATCAGGATGACTTTGATGTCCTCGATTTTGTAAAAGGTTTGAAAGTTTTGAGTGTTGCTGAGTCTTCAACAACACCTTTCTTTAAACCATATGCAGGAATGATATACACAAAAGAATATCCACTTAGAAGAGAGATTTGGATGATTAACAAGGCCAAAAAATCTGGAATAAATACTGGTTTTGTTTTATTTATGATGGGAGAGAAGGGGCAGCTAATTATTCAGAAATCCGCATTGGTTCCGGCTAATGCACCGATAAGATTGATTCAAATTTCGACAGAATAGTAATCTTGTAAACTATGAGAATAATTTTAACAATTCTTTTGTTCTGTTTCACAACCTTAGATTTTTTCAGTCAATCTGAAAGTCATACAGATGAACAAATCTATCTAAGAGTGGATGAACCAGCTGAGTTTCCGGGTGGTTCAAATGAAATGTTTTTATTTTTAGCCAAAAACATGCAATATCCTGCGGTCGCAATTGAAAATGGAATTGAGGGAAGGGTATATGTTAAGTTTGTTGTCAATAAGTCCGGAACTGTCTCAGATGTTGCAATCGAACGAGGTATACCTAATTGTCCTGAATGTGCGGAAGAATCGTTACGTATAGTTCGCGCCATGCCCGCATGGAAACCTGCTAAGATTTCGGGACAACCAGTGAATTATCTATTGTATTTACCAATTAAATTTCAACTCAAATAATAACAGGTTATTTTATTTTAAATAGTAATAGTAATTTTGGCAAGGCAATTGCTACGCATTGAATAAATAAAAAGTAAAAAAAATGAAAAGACTGAAGATAGTTGCTCTCGCATTACTTTTAAGCGCAGGAACTTACGCACAGACGTTAAAAGATGCTATTTATAAAACGGATAACGAACGTTTTTCTCAAGCCTCGACGGAATTTAAAAATTTGATATCCATAGAACCAACAGGATGTAATTACTTTTATTTTGGCGAAAACTACTTGGAATGGGGAGAAATAGACTCTGCAATTACCGTTTGGAAATTAGGTGTAGAAAAGGATCCATTGGCTCCATTGTCGACTGTCGCAAAAGGAAAAGTTTTGTGGATTGAAGGTAATAAAGTAGCTGCCCAAACTGAATTTAACAAAGCTCTCACAGCGACTAAAAAGAAAAATGCTGAGGTGATGCGCGCAATTGCTGAAACATATATAGAATCTGATGATAAAAGTCTTGATGAGGCTATTGCTCTTTTGGAGATAGCCACTAAGCTTGATCCAAAAAATGAAGATGGTCATCTTTTGATGGGGGATGCGCTTTTGGAGAAAACACCAGCTAATGGAAGCCCTGCGATTATTAGCTATAGAAAAGTTTTGGAAATTAATCCTAATTCGCCTAGAGGGATTGTACGAATTGCAAAACTATACCAACGTGCTCAAAACTTTGAGGAGGCAAATAAATACTATCAAGAAGCGAAAGATGTAGATGCCACATATGCTCCCGCTTATCGCGAAAATGCTGAGTTAAATATGAAGTTTAAAAAATATTCAAAGGCAATTGAAAACTGGAAAAAATACCTAGAATTAAACAATAGTGATGAGGCCCGTTATCGGTTTGCTACTGCCATGTATTCTGGGAAACAATTTTGTGAGGCAATTCCTGAGATAGAAAACCTACAATTAAAGGGCTTCAATAACTTTTATATGGAGCGAATGTTAGCTAATTCGTTATACGAGTGCGGAAAAGATACAGAAACAACTTTAAAAGGATTGGCCGCATCTGATCGGTTTTTTCAAATAGCGCCTGCAGATAAAATAATTTCGAATGATTATAAATATAGAGGTTTGATTTTATCAAAATCTGGTAATGATTCGTTAGCAATTGTTGAATTAGAAAAAGCTTCTGCAATTAATCCAGATGCGGCTAAAGAATTGTCTGGTGATATTGGTCGC
>CAMATR010000083.1 GCA_945861175.1 Chitinophaga pinensis
ATTTGTAGTCGGTTCATTTTCAGGAAGCGATGTTGTATAAACATTCTGACCGTTAATTCCAATTTGGAAAGCAGCAATAGTTTGTGTAATTGGATTAAACTGCGGCACATAAGAATTATAATAAGTATAAGTTCCTGGTGTTGCAACGATTGGAACGCCGATCTCGATTTGCCATTTCTCAAACGGTATATTATCCTGCGAGAGAGGGATTTGGTCTAAAGGTACTCGCGCGCGTGCTACACTAATTTCGTGATGACTTGGATTCAATAATAATGGGGTTGCCTGCATCAAAATGATCGATCTTAAACGCCAATTCAAATCAACAGGTAAAATTGGTTATTCTAAGTAATACTATTTTCTTTTAAAGCTATTCGTTATGACTCTTATTAAATCAATCTCGGGAATCCGCGGAACAATTGGTGGAAAAGTAGATCAAGGATTGACCCCAATTGATGCAGTGAAGTTTGCTGCAGCATATGGAACTTGGGTAAAAAACAGAAATACTGGAAGCAAAATCAAAGTTGTTTTAGGTCGCGACGCGCGCATTTCAGGGCAAATGATTTCTGATTTGGTCGTATCCACATTAATAGGTTTAGGAATTGATGTAGTTAACTTAGGTCTATCTACAACCCCAACAGTCGAAGTGGCCGTTCCAATGGAAAATGCACATGGCGGAATCATTCTTACAGCGAGTCACAACCCCAAACAATGGAATGCCCTAAAATTATTGAACGAAAAAGGTGAATTTATTTCGGGAGCGGATGGAGAGGAAGTTTTATCCATCGCCGAAGCAGAAAGTTTTGAATTCGCTGAAGTAGACGATTTAGGAAAAATTACAGTTGATGATTCCTATTTGCAAAAACACATAGACGCAATTTTAGCATTACCACTTGTAGATAAAAAAGCCATTGAGGCGGCAAACTTCTCAGTAGTTGTTGACGCAGTAAACTCAACTGGAGGAATCTTTGTTCCTGCATTACTTAAAGCTTTAGGTGTTAAAAAAACAACTGAAATCTATTGTGACCCAACTGGTCATTTTCCACATAACCCAGAACCACTTCCTGAACATTTAACAGATTTGGCTGCGAAAATCAAAGAAGTTGGAGCAGATGTTGGTATAGTAGTCGATCCAGATGTTGACCGTTTAGCGCTTGTTTGTGAGGATGGTTCTATGTTCGGAGAAGAATACACACTCGTTGCTGTAGCTGATTATGTATTGACTCATACACCGGGAGCAACAGTATCAAATTTATCTTCAACACGAGCATTGCGTGATGTTACAGAAGAAAGAGGTTTATTATACAGCGCTGCGGCAGTTGGTGAAGTGAACGTTGTCACAAAAATGAAAGAAACAAATGCCGTGATTGGTGGTGAAGGAAATGGCGGCGTCATCTATCCTGAATTGCATTATGGGCGTGATTCATTAGTGGGAATTGCACTTTTCTTAAGTCATCTCGCACTCAAAAAAATCAAAGTTTCCGAATTGCGTGATAGTTATCCCAAATACACAATTTCTAAAAATAAAATTGAGTTAACTCCTGAAATCGACGTTGACCAATTACTCATGTACATGTCAGTAAATTATGCTCATGAAGAAGTCGACACTACGGATGGAGTAAAAATTTACATCGGAAAAGAATGGGTTCACCTTCGAAAAAGCAATACAGAACCAATTATTCGTATCTATTCTGAAAGTCAAAATGAGCAAATGGCAAACGACCTAGCAGAACGGATCATTTTAGAAATAAAAGCATTGATTTAATTTTTTTTGAAACTTTTTTATCCTTGATTGATAAGGATTTAAGCAATACTATTTCAATTTTATTTTTGCAAAATTCGAACCGATTCAAATTTGCGGTGTATTGGCTTACATAAAAAAAGAAGCCATGAAAAAGTTAACAGCAGTGCTCATTATGTTGATTGCCATAATCTATACAAGAGCCAATGAAAAAGAAATCGTCAAAGCAACCATCACTGAAGTAACGGTTTATGCGCAAGGAGCGCAGATATATCAAAAAACAAGTTACAACGCCAAAATTGGAATCAATGAGATAATAATAGAGGGCATCAGTCCTTTTATCGATGCACAGAGTTTGCAAATAAAATCAACCGGAAATGTCATTATCCTCGATTCTAAACATAGTATCTTCTATCCTAAACCCGAAGAAGTGAGTTTAGCGGGATTACCCTTGAAAATTCAGAAAGAGATCAAACTAATTGAAGATTCAATGAGAATAATTGGGTACGAAATTCAAGATTTACAAGATGAAATTGACGTGTTGCTTGCTACCAAAAACATCTTAACAAACAATGGGGCAGTTAAGGGGCAGGGAAAGGTAAATGATTCAATCAATCTACTCAAACAAACTGTGGATTATTATGCAACAAAAATGCTGGAAATTAACAAAAGGCTATCTATACTTTATCGTAAAAAATCATCAAAACAAGAAAAGAAAGGTTCACTAGAGGAGAGCCTTATAAAACTTCGTCAACATCAAATCAGCAACGGAGTTGACAAGCAAAACAATGGTCCAATTCACCGAATCATCGTCACTCTATCTGCTAAAGAGCTAGTTGCTGGGAAGCTAAACATTTCCTACCTCGTTCAAAATGCAGGATGGATTCCATTGTATGACTTGAGAAGCGATGGTCTTACTTCAAAAATAAACCTAACGTACAAAGCGCAAGTTTTCCAAAACTCAGGCTTGGATTGGGACAATATAAAGCTTTCAATTTCAACAAATAATCCCTATCAAAACAAGACCAAACCTACACTTCACCCATGGTATGTGGATTATTATGCTTACCTCAACGACAACTATTCTATTCCTCAAGCTGCGAATATGCAAAGAGAGATGTCAGAAAAAGACAAAGAATATGCCTACACTAATTATAAAGCAAATTCTGAGGACATTACGAGCCGCACTTCTGCCGAATTCGTGCAAACGATTAGACAATTAACCTCAGCTGTCTTCCAAATCGACCTTCCCTACTCTATCAAGTCAAATAATGAGCAACATATGGTTTTAATTAAAGTGGCAGATCTCGAATCAAACTATAAATATTACAGTGTCCCTAAATTGGATAACTCGGTATATCTTGTCGCTCAATTGTCGAAATTAGATGAACTTGGACTTGTTCCAGCACAGGCAAATATTTTCTTCGATGGAAGTTATGTGGGTGAAACTTACATCGACCCCACAACAATGGAAGACACCTTAAACTTAAGTATGGGTCGAGATCCAAACATTATCGTCAAGCGGACACTTATGAAAAAAGATTGCAAAGAAAAAATCGTAGGTGATAAAATTGAACGCACAATGTCTTATTCCATTGAGATTAAAAATCAAAAAGCAACAGCAATTGATTTAGTAATTCAAGATCAGTTACCAATCACACAAAATGCAGATATCGTCATCGAAGCAATTGATCTTGGTAAAGGAGAACTTGATAACCGATCTGGCTTGATAGAATGGAAAGTAAATTTAAAGTCAAAGGAAAGTAGAATCATCAACTTTAGTTATAAGCTAAAACAAGACAAGGGAAAACCAGCTCTTTACTTATAATCTTAAAAAAGAATCAAAAGGCTACACTCGTAGCCTTTTTTTAAAACAATACAAAAATACAACTGTTATATTTGCAGAACATAAAAAAACATGAAACAGTTCGAAATTCCGGCATTTTATCGTTCACCAATTATTAGTAAGGTGAAAGCAAAAAGAAAATTAGATGATCCAAGAAAAAAAGATTTTACTCCTAGTTTTCTTGATTTTGGAAATGTAAAATTCTATATCGCTCGTCATTTTGGTTTCTGTTACGGTGTTGAAAATGCCATCGAAATTGCATATCGGGCAATAATTGAAAATCCAAACAAAAAGATTTTTTTATTGAGTGAAATGATCCATAACCCGGATGTTAATGCAGATTTAACAGCCAATGGAATAAGATTTATTCAGGATACTGATGGTTCGCAACTCATTAATTGGAGTGAATTATCGGAAAATGACATCGCAATTATTCCTGCATTTGGAACCACGGTTGAAATTGAGGGAATCCTAAAAAATATTGGTATTAATATTGAAAAATACAACACTACCTGCCCTTTTGTAGAGAAAGTATGGAATCGCTCCGAAAAACTTGGTTCAGATGCGCATACCATTATTATTCATGGGAAATACAATCATGAAGAAACAAGAGCAACTTTCTCCCGCAGTATTCAGAATGCCCCAGCACTTATTATAAAAGACATTGAGGAAGCAAAATTCCTTGGAGCAGTGATTCAAGGTAAAGTTTCCACTCAGAATTTTTATGATTACTTTGACGGTAAGCACTCTGAAGGATTCGATCCAGAAAAGCATTTACTAAAAATTGGTGTGGTTAATCAAACTACTATGCTCGCCTCAGATACACAGGAGATTACTGAATTCTTGAGAGAGGTGATGATTGATAACTATGGCTCTGAAAATATAAAAAATCACATCGCGGATACGCGCGATACCCTTTGTTATGCGACTAACGATAATCAGTCTGCTACGCATGGCCTTATGGAAACAGATGCCGATTTAGCAATAGTTATTGGTGGCCACAACAGCTCTAACACCACACATTTAGTTGAATTGTTAGAACAAAAATTCAAAACTTTTTTCATTCGATCAGCTAACGACATCAATGAAAAAGGCCATATTCAAGACTTCAACATACACACCAAACAAATTGAAGATAAGTTATTGTTTAGCGATGATAAGAAATCTGAGAAAATAATTATTACTTCCGGTGCATCCTGTCCTGACTCCATTACAGACGGCATTATTCAGAAAATACTTGAATTAAAAAATTCGTCTACAGACATTCAAAAGGTAATAGATGAATTTGTAATTAATCCACATCAATAATTGCTAAACCGATCAATTTCCTTATTTTAACCCTGAAAAGAAAGCTAAATGGAACGTTTCATCAATATCCTTGTCATTGATGACGACACAAAAAATAAAAAAGGTCTCAAAGCTATTTTGTCAGGCGGTGGAAACAATGTTTTTTTTTCAGACAATATTCAAGAAGCAATTCCAATCATTCAGAAAAAGGAAATTGGAATTCTCCTAATAAATATTGATGACCCAAGCTTTGGGGGGTTAGATTTACTTCATTCTCTGCGGGAAATGAACACTCAGCGCTCCATGTATAAAATTGTAGTTACAGAGTTCAAAGCATCAGGAGTAAAACTAGTTAAAGGTTTAAATGAAGGGGCGGTCGATTACATCACAATTCCATTCAATTCTAGCCTAATAAAAGCAAAAATTGAAGTTTTTAAAACACTGTATTATAAAGATCAAAGAATTAACCAACTACTAAGTAATATTTTTCCGCAAACGGTTTTAAATGATTTAAATCTGTACAACAAATTCTCTCCAAAAAGAGTTGAAAAAGGCATCGTACTTTTTACTGACTTTATAGAGTTTTCTTCAAAAGCAAAAGATTTAAAACCAATCAGTTTGTTAAAAAAACTCGACCATTATTTCACACAATTTGATGAGATTGCAAGTCGTTACAAGCTGGAGAAAATTAAAACTATAGGTGATTCATATATGGCACTTGCAGGTGTTACTGAAGATTTTCCTGAACCCGCTATTAGGGCTTGCATGGCCGCGCTCGAAATGAGAGATTTCATGCTAAATGAACAGGCAATTGCTACGGCATTGGGAAAAGATTTCTGGGAGATTAGAATAGGTGTGAATATGGGTCCTCTCGTAGCTGGTATTATAGGTACAAAAAAAATGAGCTTTGATGTTTGGGGTGATACAGTAAATATTGCTTCAAGAGCTGAGCAAACGGCAGAGCCTGGAAATATTAACATTACCGAAGTTGTATGCAATGAAATTGCTCCATATATGGAGATTCAAGCACTCGGGGAAATTGATATTCATAAACGTGGAGGCCAACTCAAAATGTTTTTTATAAAGTCTCTTAAAAAAGAATATTGCCTTCATGGAGAGGGAAAAATCGCATCATCTGCGTTGCGCATACAATGCGGTCTATCAAATGTTGATTTCGAGCATATGCGGAAGGATATTATCAATAACTTGAAGGCACTTTTACCGGAAGAGGTTGTATATCATGATATTTCACATACACTTAACGTAGAAAAGGCATTGATAAGGTTCGCTAATCTTGAAGGAATTGATGAGGAATCTATTTTATTGTTGCAAACTGCTGCGCTTTATCACGATGCCGGATTTATTCTGAAACAAAAAAACAATGAAGAATTTGCTGTTAAAATGGTTTATGAAAAACTCCCTTTATTTGGGTATAATAGTGAACAATTACAGATAATAACGACGATTATTTTATCTACTGGTTCAGCAAAAAAACCAAAAACGATACTCGAAAAACTTCTGTGCGATGCAGACCATGATTATCTTGGTCGTCCAGATTATTACAATGTTTCAGATAAATTAAGGAAAGAGTTATCTAATTACGGGGAAACTTTTACAGAAAAAGAATGGGTGCAATATCAACTTGATTACCTCATCCTAGAGCATAGATTTTATACGGATACCGCGAAAAATATAAGACTTCAAGGAAAAAAAGCTCGAATTTCAGAATTAAAACAAAAACTAATTGATTTATAAAACGAAGAATGAAAATTTATACAAAAAAAGGCGACACAGGCACAACCGGACTAATTGGCGGTACACGGGTTTTAAAAAGTTCCTTGAGAATAGAATCATATGGAACTATCGATGAACTAAATTCCTACATAGGAGTCGTTCGTGACCAAGGAATTGATGCAAAATATATTGAACAACTAATTGAAATTCAAGACAGACTCTTCACAATAGGCTCAAGCCTCGCATCTGATCCAGAAAAATCAAAAATGAAAATTCCAGATCTCAAAATTGAAGATGTTTCTCTTCTTGAAAACTGGATGGATGAAATGGATGCCGAACTTCCTGAAATGAAATTTTTTGTTCTACCGGGCGGACATCAAACTATATCTTTTTGTCACGTTAGCCGATGCGTATGCAGAAGAGCAGAAAGATTAATTGTTGACCTGTCTCAGCATGAATTTGTTGCTGAATTAGTAACTGTATATATCAATAGACTAAGTGATTATTTGTTCGTTTTGAGTAGAAAAATAGCTCAAGACTTGAATGCAAATGAACAACCTTGGA
>CAMATR010000084.1 GCA_945861175.1 Chitinophaga pinensis
GTGCATTTATACCTTGTTCACCCCAGGCACCAGAATATAATGGCCTCCATCTATTTCCAACTGCAGAGTAGCTTAGTGTCATTGCACCTCTATCTCTTTGATTTACAGGCAGTCCATTTCTAAGACCCCTGTATCCTCCTCCATCCCAACGTGGAGACATGTATATTAAGGTTCTTGGATCATTAAACCCAACTAATAAACTATGAATAGTTGCACTCATTCTCCATTCTTCATGATAGGTGATTTTTGATAAACCATTCAAAGAATTAATCGTAGAGGTAATGAGACCACTTTCTGAATTGCTCATCATAACTCCATCAGCGACTGCTTTTTCAGCCTGAGTCTTAGCTAAAGTAGGTTCAATATATACAATGCGCAAAGCCAGTCTAAGTCTTAGTGAATTAGCAAATTTAGCCCATAAATCCACATCACCTTTATACATCTGGTCATTAGTTCCAAATGCATTTTTCTTTCCAGCATTCTGTTTAAAAACAACAGAAGCTTCATCTAGTAGTTTGAAAAAATCCGTGTACATATCCTTTTGAGATGTATAGTTTACACTGGTTTTACCACTTCCAAATTCAGCATATATCATTGGCCCAAAATGATCAGTCATTCTATGATAAGATGCAACTTTTTGAACTTTTGTAATTGCATTTTCAATAGGCATATTATTCTTTGAAGTGTAATCCTGAACAAAATGCAATTGAGTTGCAACCATATCGTAAAAATTGCTCCATACCCTATCTTTATGAGCTCCTGCTTCAACGTTTTGTTCTGATTGAAATGCCGGATGAATATTTGAAAAATATTGAGCAAATCTATCAGAGTATAGTGCTGAATTCCAGATATATGTAGACAATCCACTAACTGAATTATATTGAGCAAAAGCAAATGCTTGCCCCGCCAAATTCGCATCCATTTTATTTGCAACAATTCTATCCTGAGGAATATTTCTATCGTCAAATTTTTCAGTACAACTGTTTAAAAATATCAGAACAGAAGTAAGAAAAGCTAAACAAATGAGCCTGTGGCTCTTTTTTATTATTAAATGTTTCATATCTAAAAATTTAAATATTAAATGATTTATTTAATTGATAGTCGATGCTTATAAATCTACTTTCAAATTAAGTCCATAAGATCTAACTGTTGGTGGAGCAAATGCAGATTGCCCTTCAGATATTACCCCTGTTCCTGCAGTTATGTCAGGATCAATGGTTTTAGAGGCCCTGTGAATAAACCAAAGATTTCTTCCAACCACAGATAGTTTAACACTTTTGATTGGCAGGTTTCCTAATAAAGATTTTGGAAAGGTATAACCAATCACCAACTCTCTAAGACGGGTATTTGTCATGCTTTCTACAAATGCTTCACCAACGGGATTAACTACTCCGCCTGTTGTTCTCCAGAAAGTTTGGGCATTAACAGAAATATCATTTGGAGTACCATCCAGCTTAACAGCCTTTTGACCAGGGAATAAATTCTGACCAAAAATAAGTCCGCCTTCACGACCAGCTAAGGTTTTTTCAGTTAAACCCTCAAAATTCAACATGGCATCTGTTACCGAAAGGGCAGAACCACCCTGACGGTGATCTATTAAAAAACTAAGGTTTAAGCTCTTATAAGAAAACATATTGCTAAATCCACCCATCCAATCAGGTATTGCATTCGCCACGCTAAGACTTCTGGTACCAGAATTAAGAGGAACTCCATTAGCTCCGACAATGACATTGTTATTTGCATCTCTTCTCCATCCAATAGAAAAAATTTGACCAAAAGGCTGACCCTGAACTACCACAAAATCACGGAAACTCTGATCCGATCCAACAATCAGTTTAGGTCTTTCATCATTCAGCTTGTTAACTAAATTGCGATTCCTTGAAAAAGTTAAACTATTATCCCATTTGAAATTTGCGGTTTTTACTGGAATACTGGTTAGTCCTAATTCAACTCCAGTATTTTCAACATCCCCGCCGTTTGTAAAAAACTGACTAGCGCCAGAACCTGGAGGCAATGCTACTGTAAATAATTGATTTATGGTATTGGTTTTATAACCGGTTATATTCAATCCGATTCGATCTTCAAAGAAACTAAGGTCAACTCCATATTCAAGGGATTTTGTTTCCTCGGGCCGTAAATCTGAATTAGGGAGAATACTGCTCAATTGCAAATATCCATTATTGCCTCCCGGCGAAAATGTTGCTGTCCGGTTAAGCATGTAAGCAGGTCCGCTACTACCAACCTTAGCCCATGATCCTCTCAATTTGGCAAATGATAAAAAATCCGGGGTTTCTATTAGATCTGAAAGAATTACACTAAGTCCAACAGATGGGTAGAAGTAGGATCTATTCGCTGCAGGCAAAGTTGAACTCCAGTCATTACGGCCGGTTACATCAAGAAATACAGCATTTTTCCATCCAATATTTGCAAATGCATATGCAGAATGAACATCCATATTAGGACCCGGATTATTAGAAGTAATTCCATCTAAAGTATTTGACAATGTCCAAAAATCAGGAACAATCATACCCACACCTGTATTTGAACTCAGGGATGAGTTACGGTCATTTCGAATATTTCCACCCAGATTAACATTGAAATTCCAATCCTCATTGACTTTTTTATTGTATGACAATAATGCATCACTATTGAACAATGAAGAATTGTCATTGGATACTGTATATCTGCCATTTAAAGCCCTGGCGTAAAAGTCTCTCGAAAGTTTCTCCTCATTTGAATTTGTGAGCTTGTCAAAAGACGCTCTTGCCATAAACTTTAAATCCTTAGCTATATCATAGGTTAAGGAAGCCATTCCTATCGTACGCTGCTTCGGACTAATATTACTAGCACGGTTTATTAAGAAATAAGGGTTTAATCCAAGTGTAGATCCTGGAGTCCAAAAATTTTGCAATAGGATACCTGCTGAATTAGTATAGGTATAATTCTTTGCATCTTCGGTTCTTATATTACGCGGCATCATGTAAATCTGTTTTGAAGGATTAAAATTATTTATATCCTGTACCAAATTATCATTAATAACTTGCTGCATGTAATCAACTTTTGTATCTAGTTTTAATCGTTTGGATAATTGAGCAGTTAATCTTACCGCTAGGTTATTTCTAGCTAATTTATTTCCTTCAACAATTCCTGAAGCGTCAGTCCTTGTATAAGTGAACATTCCCTGAATATTTTCACTCCCCATACTGGCAATAATATTAGAAGCCGTATTATATCCCATTTGAAAAGCATCCTCCACATTATTTATCTGTGGGCTTATGTTATATACCTTACCTGCATCCTCCGGACGAATTGACCAGCTTGCTACTGACTGACCATCCATTTTAGGACCCCATGAAGATTCTGTGTTTTTCTGGTAAACTCCACCAATTCCTTGGCCATATGTATTCTGGAAAGGAATAGTATGGATAGGACTCATGATCTGTGTAGTTTGATTCAAACTCACATTAATAGCACCTGATTTACCCTTTTTGGTCTCAATAATAATTACACCATTTTGTGCTGCAGACCCATATAATGCAGCAGCATTAGGTCCCTTCAAAATGTTTAGCGAAGCGATGTTATCCGGGCTGATATCTGAAGGATCTCCTATAATTGGAACACCATCAATAACATATAATGGCTGACTATCTCCGGAAATAGAACGATTCCCACGGAGAACAATTCGATTGGATGCTCCAACACCTGTTCCAGCTGAAGTAATTGAAATACCAGGAACTTTGCCTTGCAACGAGGTTGTAACATTTAACTCCCGGGCTTCCGATAGTTCTTCGGTACTTATAGCTTGAGTGCTATACGTTAAAGATCTCTTTTCTCTTTCAATACCCAGAGCTGTTACAACCACCTCACTTAAAGTTGCGGTTGCCTCAGTTAATACAACATTAATTGAACTTTGATTATTTACAGCTACTTCTTTGGCAATATAGCCGATATATGAAAACACCAGAGTTGCATTCTCATTTACACTGATTGAATAGTTGCCACCCACATCTGTTGATATACCCATGGATGTTCCCTTTACTTTGACACTTACACCGGGAAGAGTTTCACCTTTTGTATCAGTGACTTTACCTCTGATTACAATATCTTTAAGTTCAACAATATTTTCAATGACGTTTTCCGAAAAGATTTTTTCCTTCTCTTTTACAGTGATCGTATTTTTGTTAACGCTATAAGTTAATGGCTGCTCTTTAAAAATTTCTATTAGCACGTCTTCGAATTTAGCGCCGGCCACCTTAATATCCACCGGTTTGGCCATACTTAGAAGATCATCTGTATAAATAAAATTATAGCCGCTTTGAGCTCTCAGTTCCTTTAATACAGTTTTTAAAGGAGCATTTGATTGGGACATGCTGATTTTTTGAGCGAAACCAATCGCGGAAACCTGCATGAACGTAGCTGTTAATATTACGATAGTCAGGCGCATAATTAGCCATAATTTAGGGGCATGGTTTTTGAGCATACCCGGTTTTTCAGTATAAATTTTATACATTTGCATAGTTTGGTTTTTAGCAAAATGCCTTTGTTTCGAAGCCGGGGCATCTGCGGTTAAACTTTGATAATTAATTATTGAAAATTGCCAAACATTAACCAGAGGTATTTTCTCACTTCTGGTTTTTTTTGGACTTAACTTTCTGTTGTTAAATTCCTACATATTGTTTAGTTTAAGGTTTATAAATATTTGATTATTCGTTTAAAATATCATTTAGAAACAAAAATACGTCTTCCTTCAATTCTGAATTTTACTCTCCCTGTTGATTGAAGTGATTTTAAAACTTCAGAAACATTTTCAAATCTAGAAACAGCTCCTCCAAATTTATTTTTCGGAATTACACCTTCATACTCCACATCCACATTATACCAGCGTGCTATCAATCTCATAATATATTGGATATCATCACTTTCAAAAACAAATTGATTTCTTTTCCAGGCAATAGTGAGATCTGAATCTACATTTTCAACTTTCAACCCATCATGGGTCATTGAAGCTTGCTGTCCAGGTTTCAAAATTTCATTGAAACCATTGCTACCTTTAATTTTCACACTACCTTCTGATAATGTGGTTTTTATTGACCCCTCATCTTTATATGAGTTTATATTAAAATGAGTGCCCAAAACCTCAACTTCTTGATTTATTGTTTTTACTAAAAATGGATGGAATTTATCTTTTGCCACTTCAAAATAGGCTTCGCCGTTAAGTTCAACTCTACGTTCTGTTAGTAAAGCAAAACTTGTAGGATATTTTAATGAAGATGCGGCGTTGAGCCATACTTTACTGCCATCTGGCAGCAACACCTGGTATTGGCCACCTTTGGGGGTTTCTATGGTGTTGTATTCTGAGGTTTGAGGTTTGAGGCCTAAGCTCCCAGAAGGAAGATCTGAGGCGGTGTAAATCAATTGCCCGTCAGCTGCTTTGGTGACCTTGATACCTGATTGTTCTGCAAGCGAACCATTACTTGCATCGGTTAAACTAATCTTCCGACCATCAGCCAAAGTAAGAATTGCCTTATTGCCACCGGGAACGATAGCACTTTCAACGACAGGCTTAACAATAGAATTCTTAATAGGTGTACTTTGAGAGGAATGAAATACCCAAATTCCAATAATTACTATAGCAGCAGCCGAAATTGACCATCTGAATATATTCCAATTAATAAATCTTAACTTAGTTTTATTATTATTTTCAATATTCTCATATACAGCGTTTCTTAAATCATCTTTTAGAAACTGGCGTCGATCATCATCTAAGGAATCAATATAACTTTTACGAAAACCAAAAGAATTATAGTAAGCTTCCAAAAAATCAATTTCTTCTTTGGAAGCGTTACCCGCTTGATATTTCTCAATAATTCGAAGAAAATGCTCCTTTTTAAGCTGATCCATGTATTTCTTTTTATACATGTGTCAAAAAACAATGTTTTTGCCCAGTCATGTATAAAATAAATTCGAATAATTTGATAAATAGTCTAAAACAGAAGATTTAGCTTGTAATTAATTTTTTTCGATCAGCATCATTGCTAATTGAACAATCATTAAAGTAGTTTTTAACTTATAGATAGCTCTACCCAAATGATTACGAACTGTTTTTGGAGACAATTTCAGTTTTAAAGCTATTTCATTGGGCGTTAGCTCATCCTCATAGCGCATCTTAAATATTACACATTGCTGGCTAGGGAGTGATTCAATTAAAGTTTTATAAGTTGCAATTAATTGTTTCTCAACAATTAAAGCATCTGCCCAATCCTCATGATTTTTTAGTTCAGACAACAAATCTGGTAGAGGTATAAATCGCTCCTGCTTTTGTATCAGCTTAAAAACATTATTTTTTGTTACAGTATATAACCAAGCAGGGAGATTTTCAATTGGGATCTCCGTCCCTCTTGTCCACATAGACATGAAAACTTCCTGAGCTATATCTTTAGCAAGATCCCTGTCTCCAATTCTCTTATATGCTTCATCAAAAACATTACTCCAATACTTTTCATAAAGTTCTTCAAAGGCTTTCACTGAACCCTGTCCAAGTTCAACAAGAAGTATATTATCTGAAAAAGTATGAGATTTCCCTATCAACATATTGAAATCTCTTGAAGTTTATATGAATATTCCGATATCTGAAACATGGTTTCTGAATTATTTGAATAACTATAATTAAAAGATATGCACTATTGTTTTACTTGTAAAAGTAACCTTAGAATCTTTAAATAGAGGGCCAATAAAACAATAAAATATATAATAGTAAATTATAAAGATTATCTAATATACTTAAATATAGGGATAAATTAATATTTTAATATTAAAAAAACTATGCTAATTTGTACGTAAATAATTGATTTTCAAGCCACTTAAAGAACCAGTATTTCCAAGTAAATCAACACTGCTAGCCTTGATAACATTAAGGCCTTGAACTAAATTCACTATAGCTGAACTACCCCTTAAGGATACTTTTACGCCATTTATCAATAAATTGTAATGACTAAATCCCGGAGTATCAGTGGCCATATTGATATTTAGCAAACCCTCACTGATCTGAATTACACTAAAATCTACACTGCAAAGCCTAGCATACATATCCTTTTCTCTCCTCACAAAATACCGATGCTCGGGTGTTTCAGGTGTTTGATCATCAGTCCATGCGTAATATCCAT
>CAMATR010000085.1 GCA_945861175.1 Chitinophaga pinensis
GGGCATATCCATGAGAATGAGACACTATCGTTCTGCGCTTTCCTATAATAAATTCTATGAGTTGAACATTGACGGAACACTCGCAGAGAGCAGTCAGTCGGGGCTAGATATAAAAGGAGAATCGGTTTATGATATCAATTACAATGCCTTCACCCTTGATTTTGTGTATCGTTGGGTTTTTAAACCTGGAAGCGAAATAAACTTTGTTTGGAAAAATGCTATTTTTCAAAATGACTTAAAATTTGATGCAAGCTATTTTTTAAATCTTAATAACCTGTTTGAAAACATTCCATTAAATAGTTTATCCATTAAAGTGATTTACTGGTTAGATTATCAAAGTTTGCGCAAAAAATCAAAAATATAAGCTAATTGATAATTCCATTTAGCCCAGGTTTAATAACCACTTTTGTCTAAATCGTAGTATCGAGATCTTTGGCTGTTTCAGATAGTTCATTTAAAGATCAATGACCTACATGCCTTCCAGCTATGAAACCAGTAGTCCAAGCAGCTTGAAAATTGAAACCGCCAGTAATTCCATCAATATCAAGTAGTTCCCCTGCAAAAAACAAACCCTTCTTATTTCTACACTGCATTGTTTTAAAGTCGATATCCTTCAAAGATATTCCTCCTGCCGTAACAAATTCTTCTTTAAAAGTTGTTTTACCTTCAACTTGATAGCGATCGTTTATCAATGTATTGATGAGGCGATTAAGATTTTTTCCGCTTAGGTCCTTCCATCGTAATTCAACAGGTATAGCTGCTCTATTCAATAAAAAATGCCAAAGTCTCAGCGTAATTGGAAATGGATTGTAAGTGGTCAACATTTTTAATGGTTCCTTTTTTAATGCATTAGAAAGCTCTATCCTTAGGTCCTCTTCTTTCATCTCATTTAACCAGTTCACCAGTATTGTAAACTGGTAATTTCTCGATGCTAGTTCACGTGCACCCCAAGCAGATAATTGAAGAATAGCCGGTCCACTCATACCCCAATGTGTAATTAATAGGGGGCCTCTGCCTGTAAGTTTAGATCCTTCGACCCTAACAATTGTTTTCTCAACAACATTGCCCATCAATTCGCGTATTGGATCATTTGGCATATTGAAAGTAAATAAAGAAGGTACAGGATCAATCATCGCTATCCCCAGATGTTCAAGCCATTTTAATCCACTACTTTTTGGCTGCCCACCTGTTGTTACAATCAAACGATCGAGATAAAATGTTTCTTCGTCATTGCTGATTGAAAATCCTTCACCTTTTAATTCAATGTGTTTAACATGAAAATTTGACTTTAATTCAATCCCTTTGTTTATGACCTCTTGCATAAAACAATCAATGATTGTTTGTGAATTATTAGATTGAGGAAAAATGCAGTTATCGGAATATGTTTTCAACTTTACGCCGCGACTTTCGAACCAATCCACTGTTGACTGCGCATTGAACTGCTCAAAAGCTTTGCGTAAATAATTTTCACCTCGCGGATAATGGGCTGCCAAAATACGATTGTCAAAGCAGGCATTTGCAACATTGCAGCGCCCGCCACCAGAAATTTTTACTTTTGCCAAAAACTTTGAGGAACGCTCAAAAATAATGACTTTACTTTGCGGGAAATGTTGTTTTGCGGATATCGCTGAAAAAAATCCTGAAGCTCCACCACCAATTACGCCGATAGTACTCATTGTACTTTCAACTGATTAGCTTTATCTTTTTCCTTGGCTTTTTTACTTTTTTTTGGCTTTTTTGTCTTCTTAGTTTCCGTTCCTGGTGCGGCATCATCTTCTGTTTCTTTTTTTACCTCCACCCCAAACGTGTAAGTTTCAGTGCCATGTGCGTCAAACTTGTGCTCTTCAATCACTATCCCTTTTTTATACAATGCGGATCTCTTCACTTTATCATCCGGCCATCTTTCTTCAAACCATCCTTCAGGAACACCTTTTTTATAATTTTCAACAACCTGAATATTCCCTTGGTAATACAATGTTTTAAACTCTCCATTTTTAACATCTAATGTCCAATGTTCGACAGACAAAAGAGTCCCATCATTATAAAAATACTTGAGCTCACCGTCTTTTTTTCCTTCTTTATAGTTCAGGTCTTGAAGTAGCTTGCCATCTCGACTGTATGCTTTGAATGGACCATCCATAAGACCATACTTATAACTTATTTCCTTTTCAATTTTTGAGTTCGGATAATAACTTTTTTTTACGCCATGGTATTTTCCGTTATTATAAAATTCATAACGCGTGGTGTCTCCTTCTTTCGTTAAATACAGCTGCTTGCCATGTTTGAGACCTAAATTATAATTCATTTCCCATGCAACAGCTTGAGTACTGTCATAAAAATAGAACCACTGACCCATTTCAGCTCCCAAAATATGATTTCGCACAACTTGCGGACATCCCGATTTATAATAGGTTGTGTCAGTGCCATTTTCCTTTCCATTCACGAAAGATATTCTGCGCTCCAACAAACCATTTAAATGACAAGTTTCACAAATTCCAGTAAATGGTGTGCCGATATTCCCACTTAAAATTGTCTTGGTATTATCATCATAAGTTAGTTTTTCATTGCAATCAACAACTCCAGCCAATTTCCCACATTCCCAATCAGAAAAACGCTCTTTTTTCCGAATATTTATTTTATCGTAACAATTCATTTTTTTTACCTCTGCAATCTGCCCACAAGCGAAGGAATAAAAAAATGATAGGAGAACAATCAATTTCAATTTCATTGCATTCATTTTAATAATTTTTATTCTTCTATTTTCTTCAAAACTACACGCATTTCCCCTGGAATTGAAATTGTTTTTTTTGTTTTGGCATCATAACAAACTTGAACTGATCTGCCAATTGCATACAATAACTCGTTTACCATTAATTCATAACGAAGCACAAAACTTTTATCTCCAATTTCTTCAACAATCATCTTAATGCATGGAAGATCATTTAATAAAACTGACTTTTTATACTCTATTTCATTCCTAACAAGAATAATTCCAAAAGACTGCCAATCCCAATCCACGCCAAGTAATTCGCGAAAATAATGTACCCTAGTCATTTCAAAATAACTAAAATAAACAGTGTTATTAACGTGACCTAGTACATCCAGATCAGAAAAGCGTACTTGAATTTGAGCGGGTTGTATCATTATTTATCCAATTTTTCAAAATCCGAATTGTTACTAAGGAATTCAGGAACAATTTCTTTCATTTTGGAAACGATCATTTCATTTTGCTGGGATTCAAACATTTCAATCAAGGAATTGATTTCCAGGATCATTTTTTCATTCTCTTGTCTGACTTTTGCTTTTAAGATTTTTGGATGATACGTTGGGAAAGTATTTTCCTCTTTCGCTAATAGCTCCTCATATAATTTCTCTCCGGGACGCAAACCAGTAACTCTTATTTCAATGTCTTTTCCAACTTCCAAGCCACTTAATTGAATCATTTTTCGGGCAAGATCTATAATCTTAACCGACTCACCCATATCAAAAACAAAAATTTCTCCCCCCTCTCCCATCGTTCCGGCTTCTAGAACTAATTGACACGCCTCTGGAATTGTCATAAAAAACCGCGTTATGCGCTCGTCTGTCACAGTCACTGGCCCGCCATTCTCTATTTGTTTTTGGAAGAGCGGAATGACAGATCCATTGGAGCCCAATACATTTCCAAAACGAGTTGTCACAAAACGGGAAACACCTTGTTCGTTGGCTGCCTGCGCATATATTTCAGCAATTCGTTTCGAAGCACCCATCACATTTGTTGGATTTACCGCTTTATCGGTAGAAACCATGACAAATTTGGATACGTTGTATTTTATCGATAAATCGACAAGATTGCGTGTGCCTTTCACGTTTGTGAGAACAGCTTCACTGGGATTACTTTCCATCAACGGAACGTGCTTATAGGCCGCGGCGTGAAATACATACTGAGGCCGTGCGTAGTCGTACAGGCGTTCCATCCGTTCGTAACTTCTGATATCACCAATTACGACTTCAAATTTGAGTTGATTGAAAGAAGATAGAAGTTCTTGCTGAAAATCATACAATGGAGATTCGGCTTGATCGAGCAAAATAATTTTTTCAGGATGGTAATTAGCAATCTGGCGGACCAATCCACTTCCTATAGATCCCGCTGCTCCTGTAACAAGAATTATTTTCCCTGTCAACTCTTCAGATATCTTTTTCTCATCAAGAAGAATAGGTTTCCTTCCTAGTAAATCCTCAATCCTAACTTTTGCAATTTGCTTAGCAGAAAACTCGCCATTGATCCAACTTTGGGGACTCGGTACTTTCTGGACTTTAACCTGATTTTCAAGACAAATCTCTACAACTTTCTTTCGATTTTCTTCATCAGGTTGCTGAATTGCGATGATGACCGTATTCACGCCTTCCTCTTTGATTAATTTTTCCAATTCCAATGTCGAAAATATCGTAATACCCTCCAATCGAGTGCCACCCATTTTCTTGTTGTCATCAATAAAACCGACTATCTTATATGTCAATCGAATGTCTTTTTCAATTGTTCGTTTCGTTATCAATCCAGAAATCCCTGCACCGTATATTAAAACTCTTTCTTCTTCATTATTTGATTTTATTGACTCTAAGTACAAAAGTTTGATTGAAAAACGAGAACCCAACATCAGAACAAAAGAAATTAGGGACTCAACAATCAAAATAGACATCGGAAAAAGATACGACTTGTCTAGGCAATAAAACCTAAATAATCCGAGAATTAAATAAATAATTGAACAAGTAGATACTGCGAAAAATATCCTCCTAACGTCCTCTGTAGAGGTGTGTCGAACAAGTCCTTTGTGAATGTTGAAAAAATAAAAAACAAGTAACTTGACTATAAAATAGACTCCAATAGACTTAGAAAGTACGGCCCATTCATTTTCTATAAGGCCACGGTCGGCTTTTAAATCAAAACGAATTAAATAAGCAAAAACTAAAGCAAACAAAGACAAAACTAAGTCCATCAGAATAATCACCCAACGCGGGGTATTTGCTTGTAGTTTGAACATAAACAAAATTAAGAAAAGGATGACTAACCTTGCATCCCTCCATTTAAATTAATGACTTGACCGGTAACATAAGCTGCTTCTTCTGAAATGAGCCATTCGATAGTTTTACATACTGTATCAGCAGTGCCCAGTCGATTCATTGGAATTGACTGAACAATAGACTTTTGAATTTCTTCAGGAACATCTTTTATCATTCCAGTATTAAAATATCCTAGAGCTAAAGCATTCACTGTAATACCATGCATTGCGGTCTCTTTTGAAATCGTTTTAGTGAGTCCAATTAGCCCAGCTTTCGAAGCTGCATAAGCTGCTGTTCCAACTGCACCAACTTGCGCAACAACCGATGTGATATTGATTATTCTTCCGAAACAATTCTCACGCATTTTAGGAATTGTCGATGCAGAAATTATAAAAGGTGCGTTGAGGTTAACTGCCATTGTTTCATTCCAAGAATCGAATGAGGTTTTCCAAGACATCGAACTTTTAGATATCCCTGCATTATTAATCACAACATCCAAACTACCATAGCTTGAAATAATGTGTTGCACCATATTTTTTACAGCTTCAGTATCGCGTAAATCAGCTTTTACATGTTTAATCTTCTCAGACTCTGCAAGAATAGGAAGATGGTCAAAATAATGCAAAACGAGCTGATAATCAAATTCATTGAACCATTTCGAAATAGCTTTACCCATTCCTCCAGAAGCACCTGTAATGAGCATTACTCTTTTTTCCATAAACCTCTAATTTTCATTATAGCTTGAAGCCAAATAGGAAGGTTATCCCAAGAAATAGAATAATATTTAGAATCTTGACCTCCTAAATTCGTATTGAAGCGCTTAACACCTTCAGCATTAGAGCCCCCGAAATCAAAATTCAATTGTTGCGATTGTGCAAGGTCAATTGCCTCCTGCATTGCAGCATACATACCACCCATATCTTTTGTATTCTTATTCATGGCACCCTTTAAATACAAAAGAGATCCGTTGAATTCAACAATAAATATTCCTCCTACTCCTCTACCATTTTCTTTTACCGTTAACATTTGCAACACTTTTTTTTCTTGCAAAACAACTACCAATGCACCCAATCGATCTAAAGATGCTCGATTTAAAGAATGAACTTTTTGTGGTAATTCTTTCTTTATTTGTTGCATAATCATTGCTATGTCATCGCCCCAAATGAGTTCTAATGTTGATTTTCCGAATTTATTAAGCATACGCTTTGCTTGGGTATTGCCATCTGATTCCAAAACGGCAGGAATTATCTGAAATACTTTTCTTCTTAGCTTTTTTGCTCTTATCTTTTGTTTAGAATTAAATTGCCCTCGACGAAAATTATTTTTTATTAACACCATAAAACGTTGGTCATCCATTGGGAGACCAAACCATTCCAAATAACGGACAAAAATTGGCGTGTAACAACATCGAAAACCGAGCCGCTTAAAATAAGGAATAGCCATTCCTCGGGTATATTCCTCATCAACCAAAATACACCAATTTTCTGATACAACATCAAGGTAATAAGACATTGAAAAGATACTACTTCCTTCAGTTGAACTGACCAATTTATCCCATTTATCAGTGTCGATATATTGTCTTTCTATAAAATTCAAGGTAAATTATTAAACGTTTCAAAATTATTGGTCTTATGATGTTCTTCCAGAAAATTCGATAATTTTCGAAAAGAATAATTTGTCATGCTCTTCGGATGCCCAATCGCAACCATATGTTTATGACCATTTTTGAGTGAACGTAACAAATAAGTATTCAATTTGGAAATGTAATACCCATCTGTACTGATATGATTCCATGTAAAATTAAACAGAACAGCTTGTTTTCTGCCAGGTTGAGCTAAAAATTTCCCATCTCCAAGCATTTTATGTTGTTTCGGGAAAAGTCTGCCTAAAATGTATAAACGCCAAAAGAAAAAAGGTGAATAATTCATGGAAGAAATAGGGAATTCTATAAACTCACCCTTCTCATCCTCTTTGCAAACATCATCCTGAAAACGATAACTAGATTTTTTAGGAGCGTTAGAAAAATCAAAAGCATAATGTGAAGAGGAAAACTTTCCTCCCGAAAAAACACTGGAGTCGTACT
>CAMATR010000086.1 GCA_945861175.1 Chitinophaga pinensis
GAAATGTGTCAACCAAATCATTCAAAGAATAAGTATTCATTCCATCTATTTCCTCTTGCATAAATCCAGCTGACTTATTATAATTCTCTTTGGGACGAGCAAGATCAATTGCCATATGAGCTACATTAAAATCACCCCCAACAATAACCGGTTTTTTCTTTTCTAATTTCTTTAAAAAGGATAAAAATTCTTTGTCCCACGCTTGACGATAACCCAAGCGAGCCAATTCACTTCCCGAATTTGGCACATAAACTGATATTATAAAATACTTTTCAAATTCGGCACACGTAATTCGTCCTTCGTTATCAAATTCATCCTTACCAATGAAATAGGTAACAGCAATTGGAGTATGCCTTGTCAAAATAGCAGTGCCAGAATATCCTTTTCTTTCAGCTTCATTCGCGAAAATATGATATCCAACTAACTCTTTCAGAGCTTCTTTGACCTGCTCAACGGTGGCTTTAGTTTCTTGAAGACAGATTACATCAGCATCCACTTTTTTGATGTCTTCCAGAAAAGACTTTTGCGTAATAGCGCGAATACCGTTAACATTAAAAGAGACAATTTTCATGAAACAAAAATACATGGAAATCATTATGTTTTCCGCTAATAAATTCTTTTATTTAAAAAAAATCTAAAGAAATGTAGTCATAATTAAACTTTGCTTAGCACAGCTGATTGTACTAATATATTCTTTAAAAGTTACTCATGAAAAAACGTTCATTATCCTTAAAATAACTTAGAACTCTTAAGGTCCGTTTTTGTTTAAATAATGTATCTTCCTTTAAATAGTAATTAACTTTGTTGTATGCACAAATTTGATGATCAAACAATAAATGATCTTGAATTCCCAACAATCAGGGAATGGCTTATGGGATACGTCATCTCCGCAACGGCAAAAAAACGTTTGGAGGAGTTAAGTCCATCAAATAATTTCCCCACGATTGAAATTGAGTTACGAAAAGTCAATGAATTACTATCTATTCGTGAAAAAGGAGAAGCTTTTCCTGCATTGGATTTTGAAGAATTACAAAATGAAATAAGACTATTACCGATTCAAAATTCTGTTCTTCAATTAGAGGGATACACTCGAATAGCCCGTGCTTCTAACCTAGTGAATTCATTACTTTATTTCTTTGATAAGCGAGAGAAAGAACACCCTCTATTAAATGAACTATTTAAACAGGCTTACTATACAACAGAAATAATAGAAGCAATAGAAAAAGTTTTCGATTTGGCTGGAAATATCAAAGACGATGCATCAAAATTACTTCATCAAATTCGACAGAAAATCAAAACAATAAGGTCACAGATAAATCGAAATTTTGACAAAGAAATACGAAAATTAAATAATGAAAATGTTCTGGGTGATACGCGAGAAGCTTTTGTTAATGATAGACGTGTATTAACTGTCTTATCGACGCATAAACGAAAAATCAGCGGGTCAGTTGTAGGCTCCTCTAAAACCGGAAGTTTAACTTTTATTGAGCCACAAATAAATATTGGACTAAATAATGAACTTGAATTACTCCTTGATGACGAGCGGAAAGAAATATTTAGGATTTTGCAGGCCTTAACTAAAGAAGTTGCTGTTTTTCTGCCATTAATAAGAGAATACCAATCCATTTTGACTGAGATAGATTTTATCAATGCAAAAACAAAATTGGCCATTGAACTGAATTGCATTTTACCTGGAATAGAAAATGAAACACGCATTGAGTTAATTGACGCTATGCATCCAATCCTATGGAAAAACAACAAATCTCAAGGTAAAAAGACACTTGCTCAACACGTTCTGATGGATAAAAAATCAAGAATGTTAGTTATTTCGGGTCCAAATGCAGGTGGAAAAAGTATTACTCTAAAAACAATCGGACTCTTACAGCTTATGCTCCAATCAGGTTTACTAGTTCCTGTAAACCCCAATAGTAAAATGTCATTTTTTAATCAAATTTTAACCGACATAGGTGATAATCAATCGATAGAAAATGAGTTAAGCACTTATTCTTACCGATTGCAAAGAATGAATCATTTTTTGCAAGTTTCCAACAAGCGAACACTTCTTTTACTGGATGAATTTGGAACAGGTTCAGATCCAGATCTTGGTGGGGCATTGGCAGAAGTGTTTTTTGAGGAATTGTATAACCGCAAAAGTTTTGGCGTTATTACTACACATTACGCGAATATCAAGCTAAAAGCGGATCAGTTACAAAATGCTGTGAACGGCTGCATGCTTTTCAATACAGAAACCCTGGCACCACTTTACAAATTTTCCATGGGGCAACCGGGAAGCTCATTTACATTTGAAGTGGCACAAATAAATGGTATTCCACTATCATTAATAGAAGAAGCGAAGTTGCGCCTTGATGATCGAAAAGTGAATATGGATCGTTTACTGAGTGAATTGCAAAAAGAGAAAACCTACCTTGAAAAATTAAACAAAGAACACATTGATGCTCAAAGACTTGCGAATGAAGCAAGAGAAGATTTTCTTCATAAGAAACGACATCTAGACGAAAAACTAAAAAATCAGCACGAGACTGCAGAACGAAATAATAAATACGTCATTGCTGGGAAGAAAATGCTTTCTTTCATAGATCAGTTCGTTGTAAAATCACGCAAAAAAGATGTGAATTCTCCTTTATTGGAAGAAGTTAAAAAACACCTTACCGTTGAAAAAACAAAAATTGAAGAAGCAAAACGGATTGAAAAATTAAAAGCGCAAGTCAATCAAAAACCCTCTAAAAAACCTAAAGCAAATAACTCAGAAAAGGATCCATACGAGCGGCATAAAATTGCGATTGGATCATCGGTCAAGCTGATTTCTACCAAACAAAGCGGCACCGTTGAAGCGATGGATGGTGAAAATATCACTGTTACCTTCGGTTTTTTGCGCATGAAAGTGGAGAAGGATAAATTGATGTGGGTGAAGTGATCCTCAAAACCTCACCTTCATCCCCACACTCACTAACGGACCTCCTATGCCGATTTCTCCGTAAAGGCCAATAGTTGATCCAAAATAGTGGGTGTAGCCGAGACTTAGGCGGTAGGCAAAAGGGAGTGAAAGTGTGCCTACTTCATTTATTATCGAAACAGGTTTATTGTCGATCAGCAAGCGAGGCTTCATTCTGTTATAGCCGAAACCCAAAGAGCAGTAAAGATCCGATTGACTTTCATCTTTCAGAAAATGAAAATCAGCAATTATGTTCCCTCGGTAGCGCGGCAAGGCCAGTGAATAGTGTCCGAATGGATCGATGCCATTCAAAACGATCCCCCATTTGTCGTTCAATTCGTTGTAAAAAGCATTGTCGTTAATATCCATCTCTAGCTGACTATGCTTGTAATACAAATCAGCACGAAGTGAAATCCAACGGTTGAATTTGAATGAAATCGCACCGCCTACACCCGGAAATCCATTGTATTCCACCTTGTCCTGATAAGCGGATGAAATGCCAACCGCCAATTTCAATAACGAAGGACCTCCGGTATAGACTTGTATGCCAAATCGATTGCTGACTTGTGCATCTGCAGATCGAGGCAGAATAAAAAGCAGACTAATTAAAGCTATTGTGCAAAATAGAAAATTCCCCCCGTTTTTTCGGAGGGAATTTAAAATAATTATGGTTTTCATTATGCGTTTTGACTCTTGATCAAGTTTAACGCAGAACCAGCTTTAAACCACTCTATTTGGGAAAGATTATATGTATGATTCAATTTAATATTTTCTTTCGATCCACCTTTATGCTCAATTTCAAGTGTCAATTGTTTTCCTGGTGTGAAATCTAGCAAATCAATGAAGTTGAAAGTATCGTCTTCTTTAATTTTATCGTAATCTGATTCGTTTGCAAAAGTTATCCCCAACATTCCTTGTTTCTTCAAGTTTGTTTCGTGAATGCGTGCAAAAGATTTTACGATAACAGCACAAACACCAAGATGACGTGGTTCCATCGCCGCATGTTCACGAGAAGAACCTTCACCATAGTTATGATCTCCGACAACAATTGAAGGAACACCCGCTGCTTTGTAGGCTCTCTGAACAGCGGGAACTTCACCTTCTTCACCAGTTAATTGATTAACAACTGCGTTCGCTTTTCCATTGTATGCGTTTTCAGCTCCAATCAACATATTATTGGAAATATTATCTAAGTGTCCACGATAACGCAACCAAGGCCCAGCCATAGAAATATGATCAGTTGTGCATTTTCCCTTTGCTTTTATCAGCAACTTGGCAGACATGATGTTTTTACCATTCCAAGTTGGGAAATTCTCTAGTAACTGCAAACGAGAAGAATCCGGTGCGACAGCAATAAGAATATTACTTCCATCTTCAGCTGGTGCTTGGTATCCTGGATCTTCTACATCAAATCCTTTTTTCGGTAATTCATCACCATGTGGGGGATTTAATTTTATTTTCTCGCCTTTGTCATTCGTCAAGTAATCAGTTATTGGGTTAAATCCAAGATCTCCCGCAATTGCTAAAGCAGCTACCATTTCTGGTGAAGTTACGAATGCGTGGGTGTTTGGATTACCATCTGCTCTTTTTGAGAAATTACGATTAAACGAATGGACAATAGTATTTTTTTCTTGCTTATCAGCTCCATCGCGATCCCACTGTCCAATGCATGGTCCACAGGCATTGGTAAACACTTTAGTTCCCATTTTTTCAAACGTAGAGATGATTCCATCTCTTTCGATTGTATAACGCACTTGCTCAGAACCAGGATTGATGCCAAATTCAGCTTTAGGAGTTATTCCATGAGCTACGGCTTGCTCAACGATGGACGCTGCACGCGACATGTCTTCATAAGATGAATTCGTGCAAGATCCAATTAAGCCCCATTCTACTCGCAAAGGCCAACCATTTGCTTCTGCATCTGCGCGCATTTTCGAAATAGGTGTTCCTCTATCCGGCGTAAACGGACCGTTAACATGAGGCTCCAAATCAGAGAGGTTAATTTCAATTAATTGATCAAAATATTCTTCAGGGTTCGCATAAACCTCTGGGTCACCTGTCAAGTGATCAGCAATTGCATCCGCGGCTTCTACAACCTCTTGTCGTCCGGTTGCACTTAAATAACGTCTCATTGAATCATCATAACCAAAGGTTGATGTCGTTGCCCCAATTTCCGCACCCATGTTACAAATTGTTCCTTTCCCTGTGCAAGAAAGAGATAGTGCACCATCACCGAAATATTCAACAATAGCTCCAGTCCCACCTTTCACAGTTAAAATATCAGCAACTTTGAGAATAACGTCTTTAGCCGAAGTCCAGCCATTTAACTTACCTGTCAACTTAATTCCAATCAATTTAGGGAATTTTAATTCCCATGCCATCCCTGCCATAACGTCTACAGCATCAGCTCCACCAACACCGATTGCTACCATTCCGAGTCCACCAGCATTAACAGTGTGTGAGTCTGTTCCAATCATCATTCCACCTGGGAACGCATAATTTTCCAGAACGACTTGGTGAATGATGCCAGCTCCTGGTTTCCAGAAACCAATTCCATATTTGGTTGATATCGAAGATAAGAAGTTGAACACTTCATTGTTTTGATTCAACGACTCTTGCAAGTCTTTATCCGCTCCCAATTTAGCCTGAATAAGATGATCAGCATGCACAGTTGATGGAACCGCAACTTTTTTCTTACCAGCTTGCATAAATTGCAGCAGCGCCATTTGAGCAGTTGCATCTTGCATAGCAACGCGATCCGGAGAAAAATCCACGTATGATTTCCCTCTTTCAAAAGATAGTGTTGCTTTGCCATCCCACAAGTGAGCATACAATATTTTTTCAGAAAGTGTTAGTGGCTTGCCTACAACTTTACGCGCTGCCTCAATACGCTCCGGAAATTGGGCATATACTTTCTTTATCATCTCTAAATCGAATACCATAGTGAATTTTTGAAATTTATAGATACTTAAATAACGTGAGCGAATTTAATAATTTTGAACGATTGAGAGAATTGAAAAGTTGAAAAATTAGTAGAAAAAAGAAAGACTCATAAAATGGATAGATTAAAGAATTTATCTATTCAAAACAACAGAACTAGTTAACCTCATAAAACACCAAAATCTTCTCAAGCGTATTTTAATTTAAATTCTACACAATGTATCATGGAATTTAATTAAAAATCACTACATTTGCAGCCTTAAAATTTATTTATTAATACAATTCAATTATGAATTCTTACGAAACTGTTTTCATTTTAACTCCCGTTTTGTCTGAGGATCAGGCAAAGGAAGCAGTGCAGAAATTCGAAGGCGAAATAACGTCATTGGGTGGAAAAGTTAGGCACTCTGAGAGTTGGGGATTACGCAAATTGGCGTACCCTATCCAAAAAAAATCAACTGGGTTTTACTTCCTTGTTGAATTCCAAGCTGAAGGTAATGTTGTTGCAGGACTTGAGCTTTCTATGAAACGTGACGAGCGTGTTATGCGTTTTCTAAGCGTAAAAATGGAAAAAGACCATTTAGTTTATTCTGAAAAAAGAAGAGTAAAGCTAGGTGAAAAGAAATCTGCTCCAGCAGAAGCTTAATCATTAACTTTTAAACTAGAAAGACAATGTCACAAAATGATATTCGCTATTTGACTCCGATTAACATCGAAATCAGAAAAGACAAATACTGCCGTTTTAAGAAAAGCGGAATTAAATTCATCGATTACAAGGATGCTAGCTTCCTTTTGAAATTGGTGAATGAACAAGGAAAGATCCTTCCACGCCGTATTACAGGAACTTCTGCTAAGTACCAGAAGAAAGTGAACAAAGCGATCAAGCGTGCTCGTCACATCGCAGTTCTTCCTTTCGTAGGCGATATGTTGAAATAAATCGATTGTTGAACAGGAAATTTTAGAAAAATGGAAGTAATTCTGAAGAAAAACGTAGATAAATTAGGCTACACAAATGAAATCGTAAAAGTAAAACCTGGGTATGGTCGTAACTTTTTGATTCCTCAAGGCTATGCTATTTTAGCTACACCTTCTACGCGTAAAGCGCATGAAGAAATAATGCGTCAAAAAGCACATAAAGAGACTAAAATGCTTACTGAAGCGCAGGCATTGGCAACAAAACTTGAGTCTATTACAGTAACTATCACAACAAAAGCTGGAGAAAATGGTA